>DATFQH010000286.1:0-9934 GCA_035264385.1 Pedobacter sp. | reverse complement strand
TTCACCATCTTTCAACTTAGCGACGGTAGCCAGGTAATCTTTCTGGAAGAAATCCTGAGCTCTTCTCTGGAAAGTTGTATCTGCCTCATTCGCATTTTTAGTCAATACCTTCTCTACTTTAACAGTAAAAACAAGATAGGTATCTTTAAGCGCTGTTGGCGGTTTAGGCTGTCCTGTACGCTTAGCCATTGTGTCCAGGTTAAGCTTAAAAGTAGCACTGTCACCTTCACCGAAAAGGAAAAGTACGTCGTTCATATCACCGCCATACTCTTTTTTACCTACAGGAAATACTTGTGCCTGCTCAATATCATATGTACTGAACATAACTGAATCTCTTTCATTTTTTTGAACAAAATTCAATTTAACGATGTCACCGGTCTTGATCTTATCTTTTCCTCCATCTTTGTGGATCTGGTACATCAAACCACCTTCACCTTTTTTGTAGTTGTTACAAGCAGCTAACCCAAGTGTAGCCGCGAAAAGAATTACTATGCCTTTCTTCATTTTTTTATTGTAATAATTGTGTTTTATATTCGGTTAATATATTTTTAAATTCATGTACTGTTTCCTCAAGGCCCTTTTCCGAAACCCCACCAGCAGCATTTCTGTGTCCGCCACCGTTGAAATATTTCTTGCAGATCTCATTGGCAGGGAAATCTCCTGTGGAGCGCAAAGATAATTTAACTTTATCAGTTCTTTCAATAATAAATGCTGCAAGTCTGATACCGTTAACAGACAACGCATAATTTACAATACCTTCAGTATCACCAGTTACAATATCATATTCAGCCAATTCTTCCTTGCTGACAGAAATTATTGCCGTATTATACTCCCGTAATACCTCTAGTTTACTGCTGATGCAATGTCCTAAGAAGCGCAAACGGTTTTCTGTTGCATTATCGTATACCAGCTGATGAATTCTCCAGTGCTCGGCACCAAGATCAATCAGTTCCGCTGCAATCCTATACACCTCGGCAGTAGCAGAAGCGAAACGAAACGATCCCGAATCTGTCATAATGCCTGTATACAAGCAAGTCGCAATGTCCTTGTTCATCAGCTTAACATCATTCAGCTCATTTACAATAAAATCGTAAACCAGCTGTGCCGCTGCGCAGGCATTTATATTCCAGTGACGATAGTCGTCAAAATCTTCAGGCTCAAGATGGTGATCTATCATGATCTTATACGCTTCTGAAACACGCACAAGTTCCCCAAGTTCATTGATCCGGCCCAGACTGTTAAAATCCAGGCAAAAGATAAGCGCTGCATCCGCAACCAGTGCAGCAGACTGTTCCTTTTGTTCTGTATAAATGATTACATCCGAATTGTTAGGCATCCAATGCAAAAAAGAAGGATAATCTGTAGGAGTAATCACCCTTACATGATGCCCCATCTGAATAAGATAGGCGTACAATCCTAATGAAGAACCCATCGCGTCGCCATCAGGCTTATGATGAGTGGTGATCACTATCTTTTGTGGCGTAGCCAGCAATGACTTTATTTCTGAAATGGATAACATAATTTTCGGGGGCAAAGCTAATGATTTAATGATAAATTAGGCCTATTATATTTTGTCTGATCTTATTATGCTATTTTATATAGATTTCAGACTTTAATATTAACAGCATAAAACGTATTTTTGCAAAAAATTTGTAATAAAAAATGAGCACAAACAGAACATTTACCATGATTAAGCCTGACGCTGTTGCAAACGGGCATATCGGCGCGATCATCAATGATATCACCAGCGCCGGTTTCAAAATCATTGCATTAAAATATACCAGGTTAACTACCGAGACAGCGGGTAAGTTCTATGAAATACACAAAGAGCGTCCTTTTTATACTGATCTTGTAAACTTTATGTCTTCAGGACCTATTGTTGCCGCTATCCTTGAAAAAGACAATGCGATTGAAGATTTCAGAAAACTTATCGGTGCAACTAATCCTGCAGAAGCAGCTGAAGGTACGATCCGTCAGAAATATGCAAAATCTATCGATGCCAATGCTGTTCATGGTTCAGATTCAAATGAAAACGCCGCTATCGAGGGGGATTTCTTTTTTACTGCAGCCGAGCGCTTTTAATTCAGGGAACCAGTGCAATGCTGAACTTCTTTACCTATGGCGTTCAGCGTGAAAATTTTCAACTAATAAAAGTAAGCACCCCAAAAAGGTGCTTTTTTTTCATTTAGTTTGTACCTTTCAAAACAAATTTCACAAATGAAGAAGATTATAATTACAGCTTTGTTGCCTTTGTGCGCACTCGCTGCCCATGCTCAGGCTACTAAAAAAGCAGCGCCTGCAAAGAAAAAAACCACCTCCGTTTCTAAAACATCCGCAACAGTTGCTTTCAAAAACAACCTTGATTCTGCCAGCTACGCATTCGGAACGTCAATGGCAGGCAGTCTAAAAAGCAATGGTCTAACCAGCCTCAACTATCCCCTTTTCCTGAAAGGCATTCAGGATGCCTTTGGTGGAAAACCATTGCTGATCAGTGCAGATCAATCGCAATCCACCATTAACAACGCATTCAGAGGCGCAGCACAAAAAAAATTCGCTCCGGTAATTGCTGAAGGAAAAGCCTTCCTTGAAAACAACAGGAAGCAGCCGGGTGTTCAGGTTACGCCAAGCGGAATACAGTACATAGTGCTAACCAAGGGAACTGGTCTAGCCCCTAAATCGACCGACACCGTAACCGTACATTATAAGGGTACATTATTAAACGGTCAGGAATTTGACAGTTCTTACAAAAGAAACGAGCCTACAACTTTTCCACTGGACGGAGTAATACGCGGATGGACAGAAGGCGTCCAGCTGATGCAGACAGGAGCGAAATATAAGTTCTTCATTCCTTACGATCTTGCCTATGGCGAACGTGCTGCCGGACCAGACATTCCTCCTTACAGTACACTTGTATTTGAGATTGAATTGCTTAAAGTGAACGGCAAGTAAATCCTAAAACCATTGTCCTGATTTTTTGTTAACTATTGAAAACAAAAAATTTATGATGATCAGAAGATATTTTCCACTCGCAATTATTGCCTTCCTTACCACAACGCTAGCAAGTTGTGAACTGGTAGAGGGCATTTTCAAAGCCGGTGTATGGACCGGCGTAATCGTAGTTGTCCTGGTGCTTGCCCTGATCATCTGGCTGATCAGTAAAGTTTTTTAACCATTAAAGAAACACGATATCCGTAATGACTTCAGTGCCGGCACGTTCATTTATCTTTTGGATGATGCCGGCCCTAACCATCAGGAGTTCATTTTTCACTACGGAAGATTCAACCCGCAAAAAAAGTTTCTTCTGGGAAATATAGATCTGGGTCGTTCTGTTGGCAACAGATTTCCCCATCAGCTCAGGCCAGTATGCAATTACCGATGTTTCATCAAACTTCCCCTTGAGCCGGTATACATTCAGCAGCTTTCCTATACCCTCCTTCAGGGTGATGTCATTTGGTTTACGCATGGTTTACTGATCCGTTATTTACCTCAAATAATGTTAACGGCACATTGATCTTACTAAACAATGCCAGTACCCTTTCTCTTCCCGTATCCGTAATGAAAATCTGTCCAAAATCCTGATGAGATACCATTTCCATGAGCTTATGCATTCTTGCGTCGTCCAGCTTATCAAAAATATCATCGAGCAGCAACAACGGCTTAAATCCTTTATGTTTCTGAAGATAAGCATATTGTGCCAGCTTCAATGCAATTAAAAAAGATTTTTGCTGTCCCTGTGAACCAAACTTCTTCAATGGCATGCCAGTTATGGTAAAGATGAGATCGTCTTTATGGATGCCTGCAGTCGTTCTTTCCAGCACCTTATCTTTTTCGATTGACTGCAACAGCAAATGTTCAAAAGCTGCATCACTGAGCTGGCTCTGGTAATGCAGCCCTACCAGTTCATTGCCATCAGTAAGGTAATTGTAATATTTATCAAATAAAGGAATGAAATCATGCATAAACTGCCGGCGTTTGGCAAAAAGCCTGTCTCCTGAAGCTACAAGCTGATCATTGTAGATTTCAAGCAAAGCAGGGTCATAGCTGCGCGTTACAGCGATCTGTTTCAACAGCGCGTTTCTGTTCAGCAAATGCCTGTTATATAAGATCAGCTCATCCAGGTATTGTGTATCCGTCTGTGAGATCACATTGTCCATAAAACGTCTCCGTTCCTCACTCCCTTCCATCACAATATTGGTGTCATAAGGGGAAATCATTACAAGCGGGAATAAACCGATATGGCCGGCCAGCTTATCATATTCTTTTTTATTCCGCTTAAACTGTTTTTTTTGATTCCGCTTTACACCACAGGTAATTTTCTCATTCTTTTCCTTACGGTCAAAATCGCCCTGGATTAAAAACAGATCTTCATCCGTCTTGATCTGCTGGCTATCTATGGGATTAAAATACCCCTTGCAAAGACATAAATAATGTATAGCGTCCAGTAAGTTGGTTTTACCAGCACCATTATTGCCTATAAATGCATTTACCGTCTTAGAAAAGCTGACATTTGCATCTGCATAATTCTTAAAATTCAGAAGCGTAATGTTCTTTAACCACATATTATCTGAAGCCAAAGTTACCGTTTACCTTTGTGAATTCAGAAGCCATAAGTGCAATTTATTTATTCCGTCCGCAGGCCGCACGCTTCTGTTTAACGCTCAGATCGTTAAACTTTATTTAAATACTAAAAAAAGAGGTTGATACTTTAATGTAAAAACGTATTTTTGCAATCCTTAATTTTTTTAAATAAGATGTCTATAACAGAAAAAGAAATAAATCAGCCGGTAAAGAAAGGTGCTTTTTTACAAGAGAATTCAAAAAGCCTATTGTTCATAGCTGGCGCCATTGTACTATTAATCGGGATTTACATTTGGTATCAAAGCGTATACTTAAAAGGCAGAGCGGAAGAAGCTGCAGCCAAAATGTATAAAGCTGAGCAATTTCTTAGCACAGATTCCCTGGCCAATAAAGCCATCAATGGTGGAATAGACTACCCTGGTCTTCAAAAGATCGCAGACGATTATGCAAATACCAAATCTGCCAACCTTGCCAATCTTTATCTGGGTGGCATTTACCTGCGTAAGGGCGAATACAGAAAAGCGATAGAATCATTGGGAAATTATGCTGAAACCGGAAGCCCGGTTGCAGATCCATTGGCTCTGGGTCTTTTGGGTGATGCATACAGCGAACTGAAAGACTACAAACAAGCAGCAACCTATTACAAAAAAGCGGCAGATAAAGCGAGTAATAAATTCACGTCACCATTATTCCTTAAAAAACTCGGTCTGATCTACGAAAACGAAAAGGATTTCAAAAATGCAGTAGAGGCTTATACGAAAATCAAATCACAATACCCGGAGAGTCAGGAAGCACAGATGGCAGATGCTTATATAGCAAGGGCCGAAGCACAGGTAAAATAACCTCAAAATATAAAGCAAGAAAGGCCGGTACGATGTACCGGCCTTTCTTGCTTTATGCAAAAATCACTCAATGGGGTATTGATGAATACGGCCACTACGGGCACCTTTGTAGGGTAAACCCATAAAACCGAAATCATGAAAAATCTAATCACCGCTTTATGCATCCTGGCGATATTCGTTGTATCATGCTCCAAGAAAAAGGAACTGGCAGAAGAGATCAGCAAACAAGAGATTCTTAACAATAAGATCAAAGACATCATCCCTGTCCAGTATCTGGATTCACTCAAAAAGCTCGGAATGGAAGTCAACTCTAACTTTACGCCCCCCAATATAGAAGGCACATATGCGATTGCTCCTATGGTACTTAAGAACACGTCGGTCCCTAACGACAATAAAATAGGCACCAGATATCTTGATGGTAAAGTTCAGTTCAATAGTCAGAAGTCAGATTTCAGCATAAATCTATTAGGCCAGCACCTGGTCCGCAATCGCGATACAAGTATTGTAACGGCAATCGCAGGTTCAGGCAATGATTTTACCATATATGGTAAGGTCAGATCAACCATAGGCACCAATTCTGCAATATTTGCGATCATCATTTCCGGTGTCAAAGATGGGGCTGCCATAAAAAATTACAAAATGGGCATCATCAATATAGACGATTCTAATGGAGGAGGAAATTTTGTTATACAAGGCAGGGCCCGGGTAGCGGAAGACCAGGATGGCATCTCTGAAAGCATTGACCCAAATACCTTCAGCTCAAACCTAAGAGATTCTGGAATTGGAATGACAGTAGGCAAGCTGAAATGACCTGAGAACCGGGATTTTTATTTTAACTTTGCCCTCATGGCAACACAATTAAAAAACCTATCCGATTTTTCTCATACCACGGTTCCCGATGGCAGTCCTTATAAAATAGCGATTGCAGTTGCAGAATGGAATTCAGAAGTCACCGGAAGCCTGTATAATGGTGCATTACAGACCCTGCTTAAGCATGGTGTTGCTGCAGACAACATCCTTTCTGTGGCCGTGCCAGGCAGCTTCGAACTGACATCTGCCGCGGACATTCTGCTGAAGAAACATCAGGGTCTCGATGCAGTGATCTGTCTCGGCTGTGTTATCCAGGGCGACACCAAGCATTTCGATTTCATTTGTGATGCAGTGGCACACGGCATTACCCAGGTAAGCGTAAAATATAGCAAACCTGTTATTTTTGGCGTGCTGACTACCAACGACCAGCAACAGGCAATCGATCGTGCCGGCGGCAAACATGGCAACAAAGGAGATGAAGCCGCCATCACCGCATTAAAAATGGCCGAACTTTCCTCGAACCTATAAATTTACTTTGATACTTTCTTCTAAATCTGTAGCTTAGTAACAATATAGACCAAAATCCAGACAGATGAAGAAAGTAGCTATCCTATTACTTGGCGTGTTTTTTGCCATAACTATTTTAGAAGCATGCTCCAGCCGTCTTTGCCCAGCGTACAGTTCATATCCCGAAGGCAAGAGAAGAAGAGCATAATTCGGATAAACTTTAGAAAGGAATCAGATGCAGTGGACAAATATTACTGATCCGTCTCAGATCAGCGAAATTCAAGAACAACCAGGTTACAGTTTAATTTTTAAACACAGTACGCGCTGTTCCGTTAGCGCAATGGCAAAAAGGCGTTTTGAACTGGATTGGGAAAGTATACCAGCCGGAACTTCATTTTATTTTCTGGATCTGATCAGCTATCGCAACATTTCTTCAGAAATTGCCGAGACCTTCCAGGTGCATCACGAATCGCCTCAAATCCTTTTAATCAAGGCTGGCGAATGTATCCTTGATGCGTCACATAGTGATATATCAGCAGAAGAAGTTGCCGAAGTCATCAACAGTCAGGTCATCAATAATTAGATTTTATCTCTTCGTATTACCAGGCAATTGCCCATTCATCACAATGATGACAGGCAATGATCAGGCGCAATCAAACAAAATCCCGACTCAGTGGTTTATGTATAAAAACAAAAACTATGGGACTTTTAAAAACAGCTTTAATCGGTGCCGCAGTATACGGCGCAATTAAATACATCACAAAAAAAGATGAAAACGGGAAATCTATAGCAGACTCCGTAAAAGAAAAAGCTCCTGAATGGATGGAGAAAGCTAAAAACATGAAGAACGAATTTCAAATGGAAATGGAGCGGCAACGTCATTAATTTGACCGCTCCGCCCATTGGAACGGCCAAAAGGCCAGTTCCAATGATGCTAATGCGGAAACCTATAAGCCAATTATTGATTTCAATTTAATTTCTTAAGCTGCGTGCGAATGTAAGCTCCCGCCGGGCTAAGATCTGTAGGCGCCCAGTTCCCCACTGCGCTGGCTCCCGGTTCCAATAGTGCGGTAGTCTCCTTTTTATCGGTAAGATTCCAATTGGCCCAGCTCAGCTGGTGCTGCTCCATCCAGTCCATCCATTTGTTTGTCTTTCCAAGATCAAAGACACCGTTACCATTCGATTCGCCTACCCCCCATTCCGTAACGAACAATGCCAGCCCCGCCTTCATGGCCACTTCCGCCTTGTTCATTAGCTTTTCCTGATGATTGGGATCGGAAGCATAAAAATGGAAAGAATAGGCAATATTCTCAAATCCCCGAATCGGATCTTTGGCTGCCACATCAACATCCTGATCCCAGCTCGAAGACCCAACCACAATCACATTAGACTTATCATACTTTCTTATCTCCGCAATAATATCCTCAGCATAATGCTTTATGACCGGCCATCCAATCTTCTCCGGTTCATTCCAGATCTCATAGATAACGTTAGGTATCCCCGCATACTTTCTCGCCATACGGCCAAAAAAATTACGCGACTGCAGCACATGTGCATCAGCGTGGTGATCATGCCAGTCGATCAGCACATAGATCCCCTGTTCAATTGCGGCGTCAATGGTCGCAATAATCAGCTTTTCCTGCCCCACAGAATCCTTAAGATATCCGCCATCATGTTCTATAGCCATAGAGACCCTGAGCAAAGTAACCTCAAAATCCTTCTTAAGCCAGCTCACCACTTCCGGGTTGTAATACTTTTTACCACCCCAAATACTCCATGACATACTGATCCCTCTTAAGGCAGGCGGCTGACGGTCCTTATTTACCAGGCTGCCATTTTCCACACGGAGTGATCCATGTTTTTCCACGGCCGAAACAGGCTGCGCATCAACAATCTGGCACCATAACATACAAAAGATCAAAAAGATTATTTTTTTCATAGAAATCAATTTAGAAAACGGGGCAGTCCGGGAATAAACAAATCAATACCTCAGACAGCCCCGTTCTATAAATGTAAGCAGATTATTTTACGAACATCACATCATCCAGATAGAAGGTCTCGTCCTGAGTCTCAGGACCCTGAATTCTCCAGCCAATCTGGTTAAAGGCAGTTGATGTAGCCCATAGATTCAAAGTAGACAAAGGCAGCTTATAGTAAGTCCAGACATTCGCAGGCACAGCAATTTTAGCATTTTCATTAAAGCTGGCAAAACCCCCTACGCTTGCACTCGTCGAAATATAGAGTGAATAATCCAGTGAAGCACCTTTGATCCAAAAAGTCAGATATTTATAGTTTGCCGTATTGCTGAAGTTATCCCAGCCAAAACCCAACTGATGCCAGTTGCCCTTTGCATAACTCTTACCAACCGATTTTGTACCAGACTTAGCCACAGTCGAAGAAACGAAGGCATCACTGCCCCAGGAAGCATTCTGGTAATTATTGTCATACCCTTCTGTAAAGATCTTGAATGCATTGTCCGTATTCACAAACTCCTGGCTTGTGGTTACCGGACCGGTAGAATTGGTCACGATCAGTTTTGCGCTGTTTACCGTAGTCGCCGGCATTTTAATTACCAGCTGCTTCTTCGTTTGAGATACAATGCTAGCCGCAGCACTCGTACCGTCAAGCGTCACGGTGGTCACATCTGCCAGGTTGTTGCCAACAAGCGTAATTTCTGTACCTTCTGTAAAATTATAATTAGATACCGTATTGACCAGCGGCAGTGCCACCACATTAAACGGCACTTTCACCTGGGCGCCGATCCTGTTCGTCAGGACGATGTTTTGAGTGCCCCCGTTGGCTGTATCAGGTACCCTGAAGATGATGGCATTATCTGTATTCAGAACCGGATTAAAAGAAGCCGGAACATTACCATTTTCAAAAACAATACTGGTCATATCTCCCAGGCCGCTTCCAGTCACGGTCAGCACCGTATTGCCGCTTGCCCGCTCCGGATCAAGTTTATTAGCCACCGGATTGTTCGATGCTTCACTCTGCGACTGTTCCTCCTTTGTACAGCCCGCAATAGTCAGTATCACTGCGCTACACGCCAGCAACAATACTTTAAAATTTTTAATCGTTTTCATATCTATTTATAATAAGCTACTGCCGGTTCAAGCAGTAAAGGATTTATAACTGTTTCTGGTTGAGGTACCGGAAGGTACAATTGCTTCGCCGAAGTAAGCGTGGCCTTAAAG
>DATFQH010000285.1:0-7704 GCA_035264385.1 Pedobacter sp. | reverse complement strand
ATGATCGATACCAATGTGAAAGGGCTGCTATATGTTACGAGAATAGTTTCACCATGGATGGTCTCGCAAAAAAGCGGTCATATTATCAATATTGGTTCAATTGCCGGGTTGGAAGTGTATCCAAACGGTAATGTTTACTGTGCTACTAAACATGCTGTGAGTGCCCTAAACCAGGGAATGCGTATTGATCTTTTACCACATGGCATTAAAGTTACGGCAATAAACCCGGGAATGGTGGAGACTGAATTCTCGAAAGTAAGGTTTAAGGGTGATGAGGGCCGCGCAAGAAAAGTATATGACGGATTGGAACCGCTTCTGGCAAATGACATCGCAGAAGCCATATGGTTTGCGGTAAGCCGGCCGGCACATGTGAATATAAATGATATGCTGATTATGCCGGCAGCGCAGGCGACGGCAACAATAATTGAACGAAATTAGAAAGATATGATAACTAACACGATAGATCAGGAAATAAAACAGGCTATGCTTGCTAAGGATCAGGCCAAACTGAGGGGATTGAGAGCGATTAAGGCTGCTGTATTGCTTGCAAAAACCGAAAAAGGATCTGCTGAAGAGATTACCGAAGAAACGGAACTGAAAATCCTTCAAAAGCTTGTAAAGCAACGCAAAGAATCTTCGGATATCTATAAGCAGCAGGGAAGGGAGGATCTGAGTATAATTGAGGAAGAAGAAATTGCCGTAATCGCGAATTTTATGCCAAGGCAGCTTGATAAAACAGAAATTGAAGCTAGAATTTTGGCGATCATTAAGGAAGCGGGGGCAAGTTCTGTGAAGGATATGGGTAAAGTGATCGGCCTGGCCAACAAAGAGATGGCGGGAAAGGCAGACGGGAAATTAATTGCAGAACTTGTAAAAGCACACTTGGCATAAATTGTGCTGCACTTTTAATGCACAGAATCCTTTCTTTTAAATAATGTTTTTAAATTACATTAAATTAATTTTAGTCTACTAACTTAGTAGCATATCTTAATACATCAATCGGTTATGAAATACGAAGTAATAGAAGAGAGCGGGTTTAAATACATAGAAGCTGGAAAAGGAGAAACCCTGGTATTACTTCATGGTTTGATGGGAGAACTGAGCAACTGGGAACCAGTCATCGATCATTTCAAGGATAAATATCATATTCTTGTGCCTATACTGCCAATATACGAACTACCCATATTAACTCTGGGTGTTAAAAGCCTTTCAAAATATATAAATAAGTTCATTAAACACATGAAACTTGGCCAGGTAGTCCTTATCGGAAATTCACTGGGAGGTCATGTTGGTTTGGTGTTTACAACTGCTCATCAGGAGAACGTAAAAGCACTTGTGCTTACCGGAAGTTCTGGACTATATGAAAATGCATTCGGTGGATCGTTTCCAAGACGTGAAAGCTATGACTATGTACGTGAAAAGGTGGAGTTTACTTTTTATGACCCGGCAACGGCAACAAAGGAGCTTGTTGATGAAGTTTTTAAAAGTGTGAATGAAAGATCAAGAGTTATTCGAATACTTGCACTTGCAAAATCGGCAATCAGACACAATATGTCTAAAGACCTTTCGAGAATCACAATTCCGGTTTCATTGATATGGGGCAGACAGGACAAGGTTACTCCTCCTGAAGTTGCACAAGAATTCCATGAGCTTTTACCTAACTCTGAATTGAATTGGGTAGACCTTTGCGGACATGCACCAATGATGGAACGTCCGGATGAGTTCAATCAATATTTGGAGAAATTTTTAGAAAGGATCTTACTTAAATAAATGCTGGCATCGGAACTCATATCTAATTCAATTCCACCTCTAATGACTTCCGATTCGGTAAAGAAGTCTTTAGAAAGGATGACTGAGTTCAAATTGAGTCATCTTCCTGTGGTCAATGAAGCTCAGTTTTTGGGCTTGCTTGCTGAAGATGAACTAATAGAAGTGCGGGATGGAGACCTTCCGATCGGGAGCCTTTCCCTGTCTATTCTTAATCCCTTTGTTTATGAGGATACCCATATTTATGATATTGTCCGACTCTTTGATCAGCTGAAACTTTCTGTCGTTCCCGTCCTTGATTATAAGAAAAACTACCTCGGTCTGATTTCTGTCAATAATATTCTGGAGTACGTTTCGAATATGTATGCCGTAAAGGACCTGGGTGGGGTCATTGTATTGGAGATAGGAAACAGAAATAATTCACTCGCGCATATGGCGCAGATTGTGGAGGCAGACAACGCACAGATTCTCTCTTCTTATGTGCAGTCATTTCCTGAGTCTACTAAGCTGGAAGTAACTTTAAAGATAAATAAAACAGATCTTTCAGCCATTATAGCCTCTTTTGAACGTTACAATTACCAGGTTCGGGCAGTTTTTAATAGTACAACTTCAGATAACGGTACTGAGGACAGATTCAATTCTTTTATGAATTATTTAAATGTATAGGTTTATACATGATCATACTAAACTTGTTTAATGAAGATTGCAATTTACGGCCGAGAATTCAACAATAGTGTATTGCCTTATGTACAAGAGGTTTTTAATGCACTTGGAGATACCAGTACACGGATTATTGTCTATCGGAAATACCTGAATTTTATAAAAGATAAGGTTAAACTACCGGATAACATTGAATCTTTTGACGGGCATGATGAATTGGTGCAAAAGGCAGAAGTATTGATAAGCCTTGGGGGAGATGGTACGCTTCTGGATACCCTGTCATTAATTCGTGACTCACATGTTCCTGTGATTGGCATCAATTTTGGAAGAATGGGTTTTTTGGCAAGTATCAATAAAGAAGAAATCAGGAAGGCTATTGGCGCACTTCAAAATAAGGAGTTTACATTAGACAAAAGAACGCTTTTAAGTCTGGAATCTAAGCATGATTTATTTGCTGATGAGAACTTTGCACTGAATGATATCACTATACATAAAAGAGATAATTCTGCAATGATGATTATTCACGCTTACATGAATAATGAATTTGTAAATTCGTACTGGGCTGATGGTCTGATTATAGCTACTCCAACTGGCTCTACTGCATATTCCCTTAGCTGTGGAGGGCCGATTATTTATCCGAGTTCTCAAAACTTTGTAGTTACTCCTATTGCACCTCATAATCTGAATGTAAGACCGTTAATTGTTCCGGATGATGTATCTTTGGCCTTTGAGATAGAAGCCAGAAGTGCTAAATTTCTGGTCTCTTGTGATTCAAGAACGGAAACGGTGGACCGATCAGTGAAGATCATACTGAACAAAGCAAACTTTCATGTGAATTTGATTCGGTTAAACAATGAAAGCTATTTAACTACGTTAAGGAATAAATTACTTTGGGGCATAGATACCCGTAACTATTGAGATGCAGCATAAACGGCAGTTATTTTATTTTTTTGTTTTTCTTTTGACTGGATTGAATTTAAAGGCCCAGACAGTGGAATTGGGGCTGGCTGCGGGTGGCGCAGGATATATCGGAGATCTGAATCAGGATAAGCCATTGAAAATAAGTGGAATCTCTGCTTCGGCTTTTGTAAAGATGAACTTAGACCCTTACTGGGCGGTTGGGTTGCATTATACCTACGGAAAGATTAAGGCTAACGATGCAAATTCTGACAACAGCCAATTTAGGGATAGAAATATCAATTTCACCACGCCGCTGAATGAAATCAGTTTGCAAATAGACTTCAATTTTTTTGAATATTTTGCGGGTGGTGGAAGAAGAAATTTTACTCCGTACATATTTACTGGTGTTGGCGCCGTGCTTTTCAATCCGAAAGCAACCTATGACGGTACAAAGTACAACCTAAGATTTTATAAGACAGAAGGTCAGGGCGAGCCCTACAAGAATTATACATTTAGTATTCCTTATGGCGCCGGAGTGAAGGTTAGATTAAAGGAAAACTGGGGATTCTTTAGTCAGATCGGATATCGGACTGCTTATTCAGATTATCTGGATGATGTGAGTAAAAGATATCCAAATGAGTCGAAATGGCCGGAAGGGGACCCGGCAGAACTTCGTGATACCAGGCGAAGACTTTCCGATCCTTCTGTATCTCAATTTGGTACTCCGGAAGTTCAGAGAGGTGATTTTAGAAAAAGAGATACATATATGTTTGTAGGTATTGGCATATCTTATACCTTTGTGTCCCAAAAATGTTATACATTTTAGGCATATTTGCAGAGATTGATGGGATTTAAAGAACAATTAGATATAACGAAACTACCGCAGCACATCGCAGTTATTATGGATGGTAATGGGCGATGGGCAAAAAATCAGGGTAAGATCCGCCATTTTGGTCATGAAAGCGGTGTCCTGTCTGTTAAGGATATTGTAGAAGGCTGTGCAGATATCGGCATCAAATATCTTACAGTTTATGCCTTTTCTACTGAGAACTGGAACAGACCAGTTGAAGAAGTAAATGCGCTAATGGAGTTGCTGATCTCTACAATCAATCAGGAAACTGCAACACTTACCAAAAATAATATCAGATTGAATGCAATCGGTGATATTGCCTCTCTTCCGCAGAAATGCATTGATGACCTTAAAAGTGCAATGCAGAAAACTGCTGGGAATACAAGATGCACATTAACACTGGCTTTGAGTTATAGTGCCAAATGGGAACTTGTAGCTGCTGCTAAAAAGCTCGCCTTACAGGTTATTGATCAAAAGATAAAAATTGAAGACATAGACGAGGAAAGATTTGCGGCTCAGCTGACCACATCTGACATGCCGGAGCCTGAGCTGATGATAAGGACTAGCGGCGAACACCGGGTCAGTAATTTTCTGCTTTGGCAAATGGCGTATACCGAACTTTATTTTACAGATACCCTATGGCCCGACTTCAGAAGAGAGGATCTTTTTGAAGCGATAGTAGACTACCAGAAACGCGAAAGACGCTTTGGTAAAATTAGTGAACAGTTGAACTAATTTTACTTTTAACACTTTTTAACATGTGTTTAAATTAACTTAGCATCGATTTTTTAGATTGAAATGAAAAGAATATACCAACTTATACTATTGCTATTGATAGGTTCGCCTGCTCTGGCACAGATCACACGTCCTCAGTCTAATCCTACACCTCCTTCTTTGAAAGTTAACGGCCTGGACCTGGACTATTTCAATCCTAAGGAGTATATTATTGGGGGTACCACTTTAACGGGGACCAAGTTCATAGAAAAAGATGTAATCATTACACTCTCCAAATTGATTAAAGGCGAGCGGATTGTGCTTCCGGGTGAAGCTACGGCTAATGCCATAAAAAATCTTTGGGGTCAGGGCTTATTTGACGATGTTCAACTGGATATAGAAAGGATAGTTGAGGATACAGTTTATTTTGATATTACTGTCGTGGAACGCCCCCGTTTAGGTTCTTTTGAAGTAAATGGGGTGAGTAAATCGCAAAAGACTGACATTCTTGAAAAGTTGAATGAGAAAAGCGGGAAGTCAATTATCAACGACAATTTGTACAATTCGACCACTGCCACAATAAAAAAATATTTATTACAAAAGGGATATTTTTTCACTTCTGTAGACTATAAAACAAAGCCGGATCCTACTATCGAGAATGGACTGATTCTGGAGGTCTTTATTGATAAAGGCAGAAAAGTAAAGGTGCATGAAGTAAACTTTACTGGTAATAAAGATTTTTCATCTGCCAAGCTCAGGAAATTTTTGAAAAAGACCAGACAGCAGGCATTTTATAAAATCTTTGGGTCGGGGAAATTTAGTAAGGAAAAATACGAAGAGGATAAGGTGAGTCTGATCGCTAAAATGAAAGATCGCGGCTATATGGATGCTACGATTTTAAAGGACAGTGTTTACCAGTACAATGAAAAGTCAGTAGGCGTGAAGATAGATCTTTTTGAAGGACCTAAATATTATTTTGGAGATATTACCTGGGCTGGAAACGCTAAGTACAATACGGAATATCTACAAAGGGTTTTGGGTATCGAAAAAGGAGAGGTATTCAGTGAGGAAAAACTGGAAAAGAAATTGCGGGGCAGTGCGAATGGTGATGATGTTTCAAGTGTTTATTTGAATGATGGTTACCTTACCTTTAATGTAGAACCGGTACAGAATAAAATTCAGGGAGATACTGTCCAAATCGAAATGCGCATTTATGAGGGACCTCAGTATACCAATAACAGAATTACTGTAAAAGGTAATACCATTACCAATGATCGGGTAGTTTTACGTGATGTCCGTACTAAACCAGGTGAAAAGTTCTCAAAAGATTTATTAATTCGTACCGTTCGTGAGATCGGTCAGTTAGGAAACTTTGATGAGAGTAAAACTGTACCTACACCAAGGCCTAATCCTGCAGATGGAACTGTAGATATAGAATATGCAGTAGAAGAAAAGCCTTCAGATCAGGTTGAGCTATCAGGTGGTTTTGGTGGTGGTAATATTATTGGTACACTCGGACTTACTTTCAATAACTTCTCTCTTAGAAATTTATTTAATCCTGAGGCTTATAAGCCTTTGCCGAAAGGTGACGGTCAAAAACTGAGCCTAAGAGGGCAGACAAACGGAAAGTATTACCAATCCTATAGCTTTTCATTTTCTGAGCCATGGTTAGGTGGTAATAAGCCAGTTAGTTTTGGTGTAAGTGCGTTTACTTCATTGCAGTCTAATGGCTTAGGAAAGGGTGATGATCGTTTTCAAAAGATCCGTTTAAATGGTATTACGGTGAGTTTGGGCAGAAGGCTGAATTTCCCGGATAACTATTTCCAGTTGAGCCACTCGATTAACGTACAGCAGTATATTCTGAATAATTACCCTGGTTACTTGTTCAATACCGGAACTTCGTACAATTTTAACCTAACTCAGGAGCTGAGCCGTGACTCTAGAAATTCGCCGATATTCCCTACGGAAGGGTCGATATTTAAATTTACAATTCAGGCTACACCTCCTTATTCATTGTTAAATAATACCAATTACGCAACAGCTTCGGATAAACAGCGTTATAAGTTTACAGAGTATCACAAATGGAAATTTGAGAGCCAATGGTTCCAAAGGCTGGCAGGTAAGTTCGTAGTTAAGGCTCAGGCTCAGTTCGGTTTCCTGGGTTCATACAACAAGGCTGTAGGTCAATCGGCATTTGAAAGGTTTAAATTAGGGGGAGATGGTATGCAGGGATTTGATTTTTTACAGGGTTCAGAGTTAATCGCGATGCGTGGTTATGCGAATAACTCCGTTATTCCTGTTGGCGCTGACCCTGGAATAGCACAGAGTTCTGGCAGCCCTATTTTTACAAAATACGTAATGGAGCTGAGATACCCGGTGATTGCGAGCCAGCAAGCTACTGCATTTATAGTGGGATTTGCAGAAGGTGGCAATACCTGGAATAATTTTAACGATTTCAATCCTTTCAATATAAGACGTTCTGTAGGTTTGGGCGCGAAGATATTTTTACCGATATTCGGTTTGTTAGGTATCGATTACGGTTATGGATTTGATAAAATCCCTGGTGTACCAGACGCGAATAAAGGTCAATTCCACTTTAGTATTGCACAACAATTGGGTGGTTTTAACTAAAATTAATGTTTAAAAGATGAAAAAATATATTATAATATTTCTGTTGCTTATATCGGGACCCGTAGTCTTTGCACAAAAGTTTGCCTATGTGGATACGGAATACATTCTTAAGCATTTACCGGAATATAAATCTTCTTTAAACCAGCTGAATGTTCTGTCGGAGCAATGGCAGCAGCAGGTAG
>DATFQH010000284.1:0-12502 GCA_035264385.1 Pedobacter sp. | reverse complement strand
TCAGCAATCTGTCTATGTCAGTTCCCCCGCTCAGCAGCCCATAGCTGAATTTAACCCCTGCCTGTTTGTTCAATTCGATCATATCGGCTACAGGTACACCCCCTTCATAGCCGGATCTGATCCATCCAATCCCAAGATACTTACAAATTTCAATGGTCTTTTTGAGCGATTCGCCTCGTGTTGAAATTGCAGAATTCACACCGATACTATTCAGGAAATCTGTTGCACTGCGGGCGGCAACGGGCTCTAGGGTATAATGAGATGAAGGCTTAGCTGAATTCAGCATGGCCATGGCAAACAGTCCGCTACAAAGAAAGAGCAAAGATTTGATTCCGGGTTTCATACAATGATTTAGCTATTAACGCTTAAAGTGAACATTTCGTGTTTATCCTTTTATAACCGTCTCAAGCATGCTGATATACAGCGCTATCCCTTCGGCGATCTCATCTACATAAATGTACTCATCTGCCATATGTGATCTTGCCGAATCGCCCGGCCCCACCTTAACCGAAGGAATGCTCAGCAAAGCCTGATCGGAAGTAGTAGGGGAACCGTAAGTAGTTCTGCCCATAGCAACTCCCGCCCGTACAAGCGGATGCTCCTTATCAATGGAAGAAGGCTTAAGCCTGATAGACCGCGGTGTTACCTCACAGTCTACATTGGTCCGGATGATTTTCAGCACCTCCTCATTGGCATAAGCGTCCGTTACCCGCACATCAACAGTAAAGGTACAGGTTGCAGGAACAACATTGTGCTGTGAACCCGCGTTGATGATGGTAACCGTCATCTTCAAAGGACCAAAAACTTCAGATACCTTAGAGAATTTATAGTTGCGGAACCATTCAATATCCTTCAACGCCTTATAAATTGCATTATCACCCTCTTCCCGGGCCGCATGCCCTGCTTTCCCCGTAGCAACGCAATCCAGTACCAGCAAACCACGCTCAGCAATGGCCAGGTTCATTTGTGTAGGCTCGCCCACTATCGCAAAATCCAGTTCACCCAGGTCAGGCAGCACCAGTTCCAGTCCGTTATTGCCAGAAATCTCTTCCTCCGCAGTCGTGGCCAGGCAAAGATTATATTTTAATTCTTCCTGATCATAGAAATACAGAAAGGTCGCTATAAGCGAAACCAGGCACCCTCCGGCATCATTGCTGCCCAGGCCGTACAATTTACCATATTCAACCGCAGCATCATAAGGATCGCGTGTATAGCCCGAATTTGGTCTTACCGTATCATGGTGAGAATTTAGTAATACTGTAGGTTTTGAGGCATCAAAATATTTATTGTAAGCCCATATGTTATTGAGCTTTCTAAAAGTTTTTATATCCCGTTGCTGCAAAAACTGTTCAATTGCAGCGGCAGTCTTATCTTCTTCCTTACTGAAGGACTGGATCGCGATTAATTGTTTCAGCAATCCTAAGCTATCCTGTTGCAGTTGTTCTATCATATATTCTTCTATATAATCCTCTTATTCCTTGGTATATAATGCACCGGCCTTTACTGCCGATAGCTTAATGCCCTTGATCAGTGAAGAACTGAAGCCATTGTGCTCCATTTCGTTCAGTCCGGCAATCGTACAGCCCTTGGGCGAAGTTACCTTATCTATTTCCTGTTCAGGATGCGATTGCATCTGCAATAAAAGATCTGCAGCCCCCTTCGCTGTCTGTACCGCCATTTTCAGCGCCTCATCTGCATGGAAGCCAATCTCTACCCCACCCTGCGACGCAGCTCTTATGGCACGCAAAAAGAAAGCAATGCCGCAGGCGCACAGCGCAGTCGCTGAAGTCATCAGGTCTTCATTGATTTTTACCGCAGAACCAACCGTTTCAAACATACGGATCACTTCCGATACATTATCGGCTGAAGCATTATCGGTAGCCACGCAGGTCATAGACTGCCCTATGGCTATTGCCGTATTCGGCATCGCCCTGATCACCTGAACATCGTCACCCAGTTTATTCCTGATATCCGAACAGCTCACTCCTGATGCAACAGAAATAAAAACCTGCTGATCAGCACCGACTACCGGTCTGATCTGGTCCAGCAATTGGTTCAGTTGCTGAGGAAGGACTGCCAGCACCACAAGATCCGCCGATGCAACTACTGCCGCATTGTCCGTACTGGTGACAAAACCCTGATCGGCAAGCGCGCTCAGATTAGCAAGGTTCCTCCGGGTAAGACTGATCTGTCCGGGCTGAGCATACCCGGCCTTAACCAAACCTTTGGCTAGTGAAATGCCAATATTTCCGCTTCCTAATATGGCAATACTGCCTTTAAACTGGTTCATATCTATTTGATTAATCGGGTTCCAAAATTCTGCCGGTCTATCTGGGAAAGCTCATCAGCCTTACCTATATACACCGCAGCTACTCCACTCTTTATGGCTTCAAACGCATTGTGTAACTTGGGGATCATCCCCCCTGAAACAATGCCTGCGTCCTTTAGCCCGTCAAACTCATTCATCCTGATCTCAGGTACCAGGGAATTGTCATCATCAAGATCCTTCATTACACCTCTTTTCTCGAAGCAGTAGATCAGTGAAGTATCATATAGGGAAGACATGGCCACCGCTACAGCCGAAGCTATAGTATCCGCATTCGTATTCAGAAGTTGCGAATCTCCATCGTGCGTAATGGCACAAAGCACAGGTATTAGTCCGGCCTTCAGCAAACTATCAAGCGTTGAAGCCGAGACAGATGCCCCATCAAGGTCTCCGACAAAACCATAGTCGATTTCCTTAACCGGTCTTTTCACCGCTTTGATCACATTGCCATCCGCACCCGTCAACCCAATCGCATTACTGCCTTTTGCCTGCAGCTGCGCCACCATATTCTTATTGATCAGTCCGGCATACACCATGGTCACGATCCTTAAGGTCTCAATATCGGTTATCCTCCGGCCATCAACCATTTTAGCCGTCACGCCTAATGAATCACCTAACTCAGTCGCAATCTTGCCTCCACCATGGATCAGGATCTTGTCGCCCGGAAGTGCAGTAAAGTCCAGCAAAAACTGATGCAGTTTTTCTGAATTATCGATTACGTTTCCGCCTATCTTAATTACACTGAGTTTTTTCATTTTTATACGCTGCGTTATCCTTTTATACCAATCCTTCCAGCATTTGCTTCAATACAGCCTGGGCCGCCCACAAACGATTTCCGGCTTCATGGATCACCAGTGAATTCGGGCCGTCCAGAATCTCAGATGATAGCTCCAGGTCGCGCCTTACCGGCAAACAATGCATTACCTTAGCATCATTTGTGCCTTTCAGCTTTTCATTGTTCAGCATCCAGCCCTCCGGGTAAGTTAACACTTTCCCATATTCCTTATAGCTCGACCAGTTTTTTACATACACATAATCTGCTCCGCTCAATGCCTCATCAAGATTGTGGGTGATCACAGCCCCGGGAGTAAAATCTTCAGAAAGCTCATATCCCTTAGGTTGCGCAATCGTAAAATCGATCATTCCGTCCTGCTGCGCCTTACACATCCACTCAGCAAACGAGTTCGGCACTGCCTGCGGCAGCGCCTTGATATGCGGCGCCCAGGCCAGTACCACCTTTGGCTTCCCTCCGTCCTTCCAGGTTTCCTTAATGGTCACCAGATCGGCCAGACTCTGCAACGGATGACGCGTAGCGCTTTCCAGGCTCACAACCGGTACCTTACAGTATTTTATAAATTTATTGAAAAAATCCTCATTATAATCTTCATCCCTGTTTACCAGTTTCGGAAAAGAACGCAGGCCCAGAATATCACAATACTGTCCCATTACCGCAGCCGCTTCGCGGATATGCTCTACCGTAGTGCCATTCATGACCACCCCGTCCTGGGTTTCCAGCGCCCAGCCTTCCTTGTCCATGTTCATGACCATTACATTCATGCCCAGGTTCAATGCAGCCTTTTGGGTGCTCAGCCGGGTCCTCAGACTAGGGTTCAAAAATACCAGTCCAAGCGTTTTATTCCTGCCCAGTTCCTGATGGGCATACGGATTTTCCTTTAGAGACAGTGCATCCTTCAGCAGTTGTCTGATGTCTTTTACATCATGTACAGAGGTAAACTGGTTCATCCTTTTAAAGCAATTTTAAATTCATTTAAAAAATGATCTGCCTGATCCCTGGTTAGGTTCAATGCCGGCAATAATCTGATCACATTAGGTTTGGCCTCACCGGTAAAGATCCTGTGCTTAAACAACAGTTCCTTCTTAACGTTTGCCAGCGACTCAGGAAGTTCAATCCCGATCATCAGTCCGCGGCCCCTCACTTCCTTTACCGCTTCTATTTTTTTCAGTTCGGCAATTAAATAACTGCCCACTTCTTCCGCATTCTTCATCAGCTGGTCCTGATCAATGATCTCCAGTACCGCAAGCGCGGCTGCACAGGCCAGATGATTTCCTCCAAAGGTGGTCCCCAGCATGCCGTGCCATGGCTTAAACTTTGGAGCAATAGAAATTCCCGCTACAGGAAAGCCATTGCCCATACCCTTTGCCATCGTATAAACATCTGCATTCACACCAGCATAATCATGCGAATAGAACAAACCTGTTCTTCCATAACCGCATTGTACACTGTCGGCAATGTAAACCGCATTATATGCATCACACAACGAACGGATCTTTTGTAAAAAACTTGTTGAAGCCTCCCTGATCCCCCCTACGCCCTGTATACCTTCTATGATCACCGCAGAGACCTCATTGCCATATTCCGCAAATGCAGCGGCTAATGCCGCCTCATCATTATGAGGAAGAAAAATAATGTTGTCTGTCTCGTTTACCGGTGCGATGATCTTCGGATTGTCAGTCGCTGAAACCGCAAGTGAAGTCCTGCCATGAAAGGCGCCCCTGAAGGAAATTACCTTTTTCCTGTTGTTGTAAAAGGAAGCCAGTTTCAATGCATTTTCATTGGCCTCTGCACCGGAATTGCACAGGAACAACTGGTAATCCGGCTTACCCGATACCTGACCCAGCTTTTCAGCCAGTTTTACCTGTAAAGGGATCAGTACAGAATTAGAGTAAAAGCCAACCGCATTCAGCTGGTCGGTCAGTCGCTTTACATAATGCGGGTGCGTATGGCCTATGGAGATCACCGCGTGACCGCCATAAAGATCAAGATATTTCTGCCCTTCTGCATCCCATACCGTACTGCCGGATGCTTTTGTTATTTCTATATTATTAAGTGGATAAACATCAAAAAGATTCATGTTAGTGGGTTTTAATGGTGTAATAGATAAGTTAAAATGCTGCTGCTTTAAGGTTCAAGCCTTGCCGCTCGTCCTGCCCAAACATCAGGTTCATGTTCTGCACGGCCTGTCCGCTTGCGCCTTTCAGCAAATTATCTATTATACTCACAATAAACAGCTTGCTGCCATGTTTCTCTACATGCACCAAGCCTTTATTGGTATTCACGACCTGTTTCAGGTCAATATTCTTCTTACTCACATGTGTAAATGCATGAGCCGCATAATAATCCTCATAGATACGCTGTGCTTCCTCTGCCGTAAGATCACTCTCTACATACATTGCCGCAAGAATACCCCTGGTAAAATCACCCCTTTGCGGAATGAAGTTCATATCCTGATCAAATGCAGCATCGAGTTGTTTCAGGCTCTCACCAATCTCGTTCAAATGCTGATGCTCAAATGCCTTATACACAGAAAGGTTATTGTTTCTCCAGCTGAAATGAGAAGTACCCGATAAACTCTGCCCTGCTCCTGTAGAACCGGTTGTCGCATTAATATGGACATCACTTTTCAACAGGCCCTTCGCCGCCAGCGGCAACAGACCCAGCTGAATACAAGTTGCAAAACAGCCCGGGTTAGCTATATAGCCAGCGGCTTTGATCTTATCTCTGTTCAGCTCAGGCAATCCATATACCCATTTGCCATCCGCATTGGCCTTCAATCTGAAATCCTGGCTCAGGTCAATGATCCTGATGCCAGCCGGGATAGGATTCGCGACA
The DNA here is from genome assembly GCA_035264385.1 of Pedobacter sp. Lineage (GTDB taxonomy): Bacteria > Bacteroidota > Bacteroidia > Sphingobacteriales > Sphingobacteriaceae > Pedobacter. The sequence goes on along the minus strand of DATFQH010000284.1, from coordinate 6,545 downwards.
AGGAATTTTTTGGCATCACCATGCCCAACACAGAGGAACAGCACATCTATCGTTAAAGAAAGGTCGCCGGTAAAAACAAGATCGGTCTCTCCAAAAAGATCAGTATGTACATCAGATACCGGGTTACCAGCATTACTGCTGCTGTGCACGAACACAATTTCTACCGATGGATGATTGATCAGCAGACGGAGCATTTCTCCCCCCGTATAACCAGCGCCGCCTACTATTCCTGCTTTAATCTTCATGACCGTTCACTTTATGCCAGATCATTACCTGGTTGCCAAAAATCTTAGAGAAACCTTTCACATCCTCACCACTCCAGACATTGTTCATCTCACCATAACTGCCAAACTTGTTGCTCATCAGATCATGTGCAGACTCAATGCCAATAATATTGAAACGGTATGGAAGCAGCTCTACAAATACTTTTCCGCTTACCACCTTTTGGGTATCCGTCAAAAATGCCTCTATATTGCGCATGATCGGGTCGTGGAACTGCCCTTCATGCAACCAGTTACCATAAAAAGAAGACAATTGCTCTTTCCATGACAATTGCCATTTGGTCAGGGTATGTTTTTCCAGGGTATGATGCGCCTTAATGATGACCATAGGAGCCGCAGCCTCAAAACCCACACGGCCTTTAATCCCGATAATGGTATCGCCAATATGGATATCCCTGCCAACGCCATAAGGCTGCGAGATCGCCTGTAATTTTTGAATTGCTTTCACCGGCTCAAAAATTTCGCCGTCTATCGCTACCAGCTCACCCTTCTCGAAGGTCAGTTCAACCTTACGTGATCCTGTTTCTGTGATCTGCGTAGGCCAGGCCTCTTCAGGCAGGGTCTCATTTGAGGTCAATGTTTCTTTTCCGCCTACCGATGTTCCCCATAATCCTTTATTGATGGAGTACCTTGCTTTTTCAGCACTATAAACAACACCGCGCCCAGCAAGATATTCTATTTCCGCTTCGCGGGATAATTTCAAATCCCTGATCGGCGTAATGATTTCTACATTTGGAATAATAATGTTAAAGATCATGTCAAAACGAACCTGATCATTGCCAGCTCCGGTACTTCCGTGAGCTACATAATCCGCGCCGATCTTCTTAACATAATTAGCGATGGCCGTAGCCTGGCTCACACGTTCTGCGCTTACAGAAAGCGGGTAAGTTGCGTTCTTCAGCACATTGCCATAGATCAGATATTTAATACAGCTGTCATAATAATTTGTAGTTTCATCAACTACGGCATGAGAAGCTACACCCAGGGCATAAGCACGCTTTTCTATTTCCTTCAGCTCCTCATCAGAAAAACCACCAGTATTGACAATCACGGAATGTACTTCCAAATCACGGTCCTGGGCAAGGTAAATACAGCAAAATGAGGTATCAAGACCTCCGCTAAAAGCTAAAACAACTTTCTTCTTCATGGTAAACAGCTATTTAAATAAAAGGGTAAACATTAACAACAGGGATTTCAGCCCCTTACTCTGTGGCTTTGATTTAAGCACAAGCTTTTGCTTGATGCTCATGAAACGCTCATATAAGGTTGGGTTCTTATGCAGTTCTTCCGCAAATTTCTTTGCAGCATCATGCTTCTGTTCCACCGGATCGTATAGCATCGCTGTACACATACAATTCTTGCGTTCCTTCATTTTCAGGATCTCGAAGTTCACACAGCTCTGGCATCCCTTCCAGAACTCCTCGTCCTGAGTCAGCTCCGAATACGTAACCGGCTCATAACCCAGATCAGAATTGATCTTCATCACAGCCAGGCCGGTAGTTAATCCAAAGATCTTTGCTTTAGGATACTTCTGTCTGGAAAGTTCAAATATTTTATGCTTGATGGCGTTCGCCAAACCCGCTTTGCGGTATTTGGGACTTACGATCAGGCCTGAATTGGCAACAAACTGACCATGGCTCCATGTCTCGATGTAGCAGAACCCCGCCCAGCTGCCATCCTTATGAAAGGCGATAACAGCTTTTCCATCGTTCATCTTGCCGGCTACATATTCCGGTGAACGCTTTGCGATACCGGTGCCACGTGCTTTTGCAGACTCTGACATCTCATCACAGATCTCTTCTGCGAAGACACGATGTTCAGGAAGTGCTACCTGCACTATAAAATCGTTTATATTCATTAAAATGATAACGAAAAAATATACATGTTTTGATTAATTGTTTTTTGAGAGGCAATCCTCTGTGGAAAATTCGAAAGCTGTGCTCAGGCTTTTATTAAATGCGCGGCGTATAGGTTTGCCGGCTTGTTGCAAAAGAAAATATGGGTCGTAAGCGCTCAATAAACAAACTTATGGAAGCAATCTGCTTTGCCTCTACAATAGAAAGTTTATGTGTGCCGTACTTATTCATTTTCCTGTTTGCAATAATTGTATAAATGAGTTGAGGCGCAAAGGTTTAAATAAATATTGAGTTGTGCAATACGTTTTTGATTTTTTTACATTTTTTAGTGAAAACCTCCCTGCGATCTAAATGGCTATTAATACCTTTACTATCAGCAACGAACCGAATAGCCTCTTATGAAAAAGCGCTTACTCCTGTTATGCCTGTTTATATCCAGTCAGGCGATATCACAAGACCTTAAACAGGCGAGAATCCTATTGGATACACTGACCTCGAAAACTTTATGGGGAAGGGGCTATACCAAAGGAGGAATGTCTAAGGCTGCAGAATTTATAGCTGCCGAGTTCAATGCCTATGGGCTCCGCCCGATGGAAGGAAAGCATTTTCAGCAGAATTTCTCTTATTCGGCTAATACTTTCCCGGGCGCTATGGTGGTAAAGATTGATGGTAAGGCACTCATTCCTGGAAAGGATTTCATCTTACTGCCAGAAAGTGCCGGCAAAAAAGCAACAGGCATTCTGCAGCAAAAGGATTCCATTACATTTATCGACCCCGAACACCGGTTAATGGTGCGCCGTAAAGAAAAGCTCACCTGGTCGGTTGCCATGCAGCAGGAAGACTATACCGGTATTGAGATCAATAAAGCATCTCTAAAGGAAATTCCCAAAAACATTGAAGTGGATATCGAGAGCAGTTTGGTGAAAGCTTTTAAAACAGCAAATATTTGCGGTATGGTCAGGGGAACCAGCAAGCCAGATTCCCTGCTGCTGATCACTGCCCATTACGATCATTTGGGGGGCATGGGTAGGGAAACCTATTTCCCCGGGGCAAATGACAATGCGAGCGGCATTGCGTTTCTGTTAAGCCTGGCAAAATATTACGCAGCAAATCCGCAGCCCTATAGCATTGGGTTCATCTGCTTTGCAGGAGAAGAAGCAGGCCTTATGGGCTCTAAATACTTTACCGAAAACCCATTGATTCCACTCGAAAAGATTCGTTTTCTGATCAATGTAGACATGGTGGGTACCGGAGAAACAGGCATAACAGTGGTCAATGCCACACTTCATCAGGCAGAGTTTGCAATGCTCAACAAGATCAATGACAAAGAAAAGTACCTTATTAAGATCAATTCGCGGGGAAAAGCGGCAAACAGCGACCATTATTTTTTCACAGAAAAGAGCGTCCCTGCCTTTTTCATTTACACTCAGGGAGGGATCAGCGCCTACCATGATGTAAACGATATTGCTGCAACGCTCCCCTTCACTGAATACGAAGATCTTTTCAGAATGTTTGTCGCGTTCAACAAACAACTCATGAATGTCCGGTAACGAGCAGCCCAGGCTGCGGAATAAATAATTACAAGCCGGGCAAACCATTGGTATGGTTTTAACGTAACTCTTAATATCTACCTTTGAAAAACAAAATCAATATGGAAAAGGCGATATACCCGATCAGTATGTCGCCTTTTTTCATTTTATCTGCGGGGGTTTAAACCAATTTCCATTAATTTCGTTTTATATAAAAACCAGCAATTATGTTCGACAAATTAATGGCCGCACAACAAAAGGCAGATGAAATAAAAAAAAGACTGGACACCATCCCGGTTTATGGTGAAGTAGAAGGCGGAAAAATCCGCATTACCGCCACAGCAAACAAGGCTATTACCTCTATAGAAATAGATGAAGCTTTCCACAAAGCTGCCGATAAGGAAGAACTTGAAGAATTACTGCTGACCGCGATAAATAAAGCGCTTGCACAAGCCGAACACGTAAGTGCAGCAGAAATGCAAAGCATGACAAAAGACATGCTGGGAGGTCTTGGAGGAATGTTCGGCCAGTAATATGAATTTACAGAAGCAAGAATGCATTACTATTCAAGGGCATGCATTCTTGCTTCTGGCGTGTTGCAAAAACCTAATGCGCCGCCAGCCAGTTCTCTCCCTGCCCGATCTCAACTTCGATCGGCACCGTAGTCTTAATCGCGGTCTTCATTCTGTGTGAAATGATCTGCTTCATGGCCTCTACTTCCGTCTTCAGTACATCAAACACCAACTCATCATGTACCTGCATGGTCATTTTAGACTTCAGCCCCTGATCTTGTATATCCTTATGAATATTGATCATCGCAACCTTGATCATATCTGCTGCTGAACCCTGAATCGGCGCATTGATTGCATTTCGCTCAGCAAAGCCCCGAACAGTCTGATTCGCCGAATTGATGTCCCGCAGGTATCTTCTGCGGCCCAGAATCGTTTCCACAAAGCCATTTTCACGGGCAAAGTTCATCGTATCTGACATATATTTTTTAATTCCAGGGTATTGCGTAAAATACTGATCAATGATTTCCGCAGCCTCCTTACGCGGAATACCCAAATTTTGCGACAGTCCAAAAGCCGATTGTCCGTAAATGATCCCGAAGTTTACCGCCTTGGCATTCCGGCGCTGCGTTGCATCGACTTCTTCAATAGAAATGCCATATACCTTAGCCGCAGTGGCAGTATGAATGTCTATTCCTTTGGAAAAAGCATCCAGCATATTCTCTTCCTTGCTGATATCGGCAATGATCCGAAGCTCGATCTGAGAATAATCCGCAGACAATAAGATATGGTTGCTGTCTCTCGGAATAAATGCCTTGCGCACCTCACGCCCCCTTTCGGTACGGATAGGAATATTCTGCAGATTGGGATTATTAGAACTTAGACGCCCTGTAGCGGCTACTGCCTGGTTATAGCTGGTATGCACACGCCCGGTTTTTGGGTTAACCATTAAAGGCAAAGCATCAACATAGGTAGATTTCAGCTTTTGCAGCTGACGAAAATCCAGGATATCCTGAACAATATCACTTTTGGAAGCCAAGGCCAGCAACACATCTTCGCCTGTCTGGTACTGACCCGTCTTGGTTTTCTTGGCCTTAGGATCAAGGCAAAGTTTGTCGAAAAGCACCTCTCCCAGTTGCTTTGGTGAAGCAAGATTAAACTTGATGCCGCATTTATCGTAAACACTTTGTTCAAATCTTCTGATGTCGATTTCGAGTTCCTTCGAGTAATTGATCAGTGTATCCATATCAATCCTCACGCCCTCTTTCTCGATATCCGCCAGCACATAGATCAGCGGATTCTCTACTTCCGTCGCCAGGCGTTCAGCGTTCAGTTCTTTTAACATAGGCCTGAACTTATTGGCCAGTTGCAGGGTCACATCTGCATCTTCAGCAGCATAATCCACCACTTTTTCTACAGGAACATCCCTCATGGTACCCTGTGACTTTCCTTTCGGGCCGATCAGTGTGGTAATAGATATAGGGGAATAATTTAAATAGTTCTCTGAGAGCACATCCATATTGTGCCGCGTATCCGGATCAATCAGGTAATGCGCAAGCATGGTATCAAAAAGCTTCCCCTTAATCGTAACCCCATACCAGCTGAGGATCAGCATGTCGTATTTGATGTTCTGTCCGATCTTATCGATGCCGGCATTTCCCCAGACAGGCATAAATTCATCAACGATCAACTGGGCCTCTGCCCTGTCTTCAGGTAAGGGGATATAATAACCCTCTCCTGGTTTGATACTGAAAGACAAGCCCACCAGATCGGCAAGGTTAGCGTCAGTACCCGTGGTTTCAGTGTCAAATGATATACTTTCCTGTTGCATCAGCAAAGCGATCAGTTCCCTCCGCTGTTCAGGTGTATCGATCAGTTTATAATTGTGTTCGGTATTTTCAATGGTCTTCGCGTCCGATGGCTCAAACATTTCCGGCGTCGCCACAAAGATTTTAGGATCCCGCTGTGGAAGTTCTGCCACCTGTCCGAAAAGATCAGTCTGCTGCCCGGCAACAACCCTGACCTCATTCACACTAAAGCCTTCGCCAAATACACGCTTGCCTATGGTCCTGAATTCCAGTTCAGCAAACAAAGGCTCCAGCAACTCTTTGCTTGGCTCTTCCAGCAATAAGGCCTGCTCATCAAATTCAACCGGAACATCCAAAATTATGGTTGCCAGTTTTTTAGAGACAATTCCCTGGTCGGCATACATTTCAACATTTTCACGCTGCTTCCCCTTTAACTCATGCGAATTGGCAATAATATTCTCCACAGAACCATATTGTTTGATCAGCAGCTTTGCCGTTTTTTCACCTATGCCCGGAATGCCCGGAATATTGTCTACAGCATCACCCCAAAGACCAAGGATAT
>DATFQH010000283.1:0-12787 GCA_035264385.1 Pedobacter sp. | reverse complement strand
TGGCTAAGAATAGCATGCTGATAAGCAAAGCCGATGTAAATGAAACTGTAGCCTGGAAAAACGGAGACTTTATTTTTAATAATGAAGAGTTCAGTAATATCCTGCGACAATTATCGCGTTGGTATAACGTAGAGATTGTAGATAGCGGGCATCATGAAAATCTGCACCTGAGTGGTACCATATCGAGATCAAAGAATATTTCTACGGTACTCAGAGCACTGGAAGTGACGGGGAAAGTTAAGTTTAAAATAGAAGAAAAAACGGTAGTAGTTATAGAATAGATGAGGATAGCATTTGTAGTCCTGTTAACTGCGATCATGCAAATAAGTACCCTGGCTTTGGCTCAGAAGATCACCGTGAAGAAAAAGGAGGCCAAGCTGCAAACTATTTTTAAAGAAATCAGAAAGCAGAGCGGATACGATTTTCTGTATAACGAAGAAGTAATGAAACATTTAAAACCGATAAACATAGACGTTAAGAATGCCAGTATTGAACAGGCAATGGATTCGGCTTTTTCAGATGTTCCGTTAAAATATGCAATTCACGACAGACTGGTAATGATCAGTGCAAAGGATACTGTGAAGATCGTATCAAAAAAGCTAACCATTTCGGGTATGATCAGAGACAGGAAAGGGCTGCCCATACCAGGTGCTTCAGTTTATCTGAGCCACTATAAAATCGGCGTTTCAGCTGACAATATGGGGCGTTTTTTCATACCTAACCTTTCCCCTGGAAGTTATACCGTGCTCGCACAAATGATTGGTTACCAGCCTGCCAGCCAGAATATAATGTTGTCGTTGAAGTCAGCGGAGTTTGATATGGTGATGGAAGAAGCCGTAAGTTTACTTAACGAAGTAGTTGTTCGCCCGGATATGTACAGAGCACAGCGCCTTAAGCTTTTCAAGGATGCTTTTCTTGGGACTTCAAAAAATGCCAGAAGCTGTAAGATCCTGAATGAGGATGCACTTTATTTTGATTATAACAAGGATAGTCGTACCCTGATGGCGAACGCCAATGAATTCATTACCATCGAAAATAAAGCACTTGGTTATCGCATACATTATCTGCTGGAATACTTTCAGCTGAATGAAGAAACCAGTTATGTACACTTTTATGGTTATCCATATTTCGAAGAACTGGAAACAGACCCTTCGAAAAGAAGGAGATATGCTGAAAAGCGCAGACTGGCCTATGCCGGATCGCCCCAGCATTTCTTCAATTCACTCTATAATGGAACCAGTAAGGTGGAAAGTTTTCTGATCAATAAAATGATAAAGGCACCCAACCCTGAAAGACAGCCAGACGTGCTTATTGATAAAAGAATAAAGATCTTTTCTGAAAATCTCCGTAAGGGTATCAAGGTGCGCAGGGCAAAAGATTCCTTAAAGTACTGGCTTGATATGAAAAAGGCACCCGATACACTGGAAGTACTGGTAAGGAAAGAAGTATTCCCGGATTCTATGGTTAAGGAAAAATCTGGCCACCTGAAAACAATGAGCTTTAAAGATGCACTCTATATCATTTACCAGGGAGAGAAGGAGACGGCGGATTTCAGGAGACACCCCGAATACAGGATTAAACGACCTGATGACCTTGGCAGAAGTCAGATTTCACTGGTCTATCAGCTCAATAAATATGTAAGTTTTTACGAAAACGGAGGAGTTGACGACCCCGGATCCTTGTTGTACGAAGGAGTGTGGGCCTATAAAATGGTGGGAGATATGCTTCCCCTGGACTACCTGATGCCTTATAAATAGAAAATATCATACGTTTAAGAAATGAAATCAGTTAACCTCTCAAAATTCAACGATCATGAAACGTCCCTTATTTGTTATTCTTTTTGCAGTCTTACTTGGCTTGCTAGCCTTTGTGCCTGGCCGTGAAGATCCGATAGACCGTTTTGTTACCGCACTTCAGAAGTGGACAGAAGTAAACCCTTATGAAAAGGTCTATCTACATATGGACAAGCCATATTATGCACTGGGCGATACGATCTGGTTTAAGGGCTATCTCACGATAGGGAGCAGACACCAGTTATCAAAGATGAGCGGGGCGTTGTATGTAGAGCTAATCGATGAACGGGATTCTTTGCTGAGCATGGTTAAGCTGCCCTTAACTGCTGGCATGGCGATGGGAGATTTTGCCATTGTGGATAATTATAAGGCCGGTAATTTCAGGATCCGTGCGTATACACAATGGATGCGGAATGCCGGGGAAGAGTATTTCTTTGACAAAACCTTTGCTGTAGGGGACCCGCTGGCGCCTGAAAATGCTGGTAAGGATTCGGCCCCCGCTGTGAATGATAGCGCCCTTACTGGCAAATCAAATCAAAAAGGAACAGCTTCAGGTCCTATTGATGTACAGTTCTTTCCTGAAGGCGGAAATCTGGTTAACGGGCTCAACTGCAGAATCGGTTTTAAGGCTTTGGGTGTGGATGGCAAGGGGGCTTATATTGCAGGAAAAATCACCGATCTGGAAGACAGGGAGATCACTACCTTTGAAAGCACTCATGCGGGCATGGGAGTTTTTACCCTGGTTCCCGAAGCAGGAAAGAGCTATAAGGCCATGTTGCGCTTCAGTGACGGTTCGGAGAAAACATTGCGGCTACCCCCTGCGCTTGAACAGGGCTACGGTCTTGCAATCTATCAGCCCGGAGGAGATAGTATACTGGTAAGGATCAATGCGACTCCGGGAATGTACGCTGCCCCGCAGTCGGTAAAGCTGGTTGCGCAGTCGGGCGGAGAAACAATCTTCGCCTCGGGCCTTCCGATTGATAAAAAGATCAACTCTATATGGCTGAAGAAAAGTGATTTTCCTTCCGGTATCGCACAGTTTACGCTGTTTGATGAGCGGGACGAACCGCTTAATGAGCGGATTGCCTTTATCAAAAGCTACGACCGGATGGAATTAAGTCTAACGGCCGCTAAAAAAAACTACAATAGCCGGGAGCGTGTGGAAATGGATCTTGAAGCCAGAGACAAAAACGGACAGATGGTCGCAGGTAATTTCTCTGTGTCTGTTGTTGACGAGGCTAAGGCGCCTTCCAGTGAGGAGGATGAAACGAGTATTTTCTCCAGTTTACTGCTCAGTGCAGATTTGAAGGGGTACATCGAAAAACCGAATTTTTATTTTATAAAAGATACTGTTCTGACCAATAAGGCGCTGGACAACCTAATGCTTACGCAGGGCTTCCGCCGGTTCGTATGGAAAAATATTTTAAATACTACTGCTGCCCAGGTTAAACCAGTTTACAAGGCAGAGTCTCTCGGCACAGAAATATCCGGCAGGGTTCAAACCCTTGCCGGAAAACCTGTGGGCAATGGCGTAGTAACGTTGATGTCTATGACACCTGGCTTTATGGAAGTTACCCGAACGAATGCGAACGGACAATTCCGATACGAGCCAATCATGCTGGCAGACAGCCTTAGGTTCGCAGTTCAGGGCAGAGGAAAAAAAAACAGCAAGAGAGTTGAAGTCATACTGGACACTGTTCCAGGACAAGTCATTGGTAAGAATAAGAACTGGCTTGATTTCGCTAACCAGACGGCGATTAACACAGAATTGTACCTGGATAATATCAGGATGCAAGACGAACTGGCAGTAAAAATGGGCATCACGAGCAGGGTAAACCGATTAAAAGAGATCAGGATCATATCGCGAAATGCACAGTCGGATAAACTTTCACTGCAGGGCGGACTCCAAATTCCAAATGGTCATGCAGACATGACATTCGTCGTGAAAGAAGACAGGGTTTGTGCAACCTTAGGCGCATGTCTGATGGGCAAACTTGGCGGAGTTTCCTTCTTTCCTAGGGGAACGGTGATCAACTATCCGCACATGTCGGGCGGCGGTGGACCGCTAACCGTGATCCTGAACGGGCGCAAGTTATTTACTGAAGCAGAAATATCCGGTATTTTTGATTTCAACGAGTTTGAATACCGCGATATTGTTAAGATTGATGTAGTAATCAGAAATCAGGCATTGATGTCAATGCTGGGAACCGGCCCCGCCATTTTGATCTATACCAAACACGGTGCGCTGAGGAATAAAAAGTCCAATCCGGATGTTGTAAATCTTAAACCGCGGGGTTTTAACAAAGCCAGAGAATTTTACGCACCAAGATATGACCAGCCGGCACTAACTCAGCAACAGCCTGATCTGCGTTCGACAATTTACTGGAATCCTAAATTGAAAACCTATGCTTCAGGGTTGACCAAGTTCAATTTTTACAACGCAGACGGTGCCGGCAAATACAAAGTGGTGGTCGAAGGAATCAACGCAGCCGGTGACCTGGCCAGGGCAGTTTACAGGTATGAAGTAGCCGGAGCGGGCCATTCCCTCAATCAGGAGCTGGCCAGGTCGGCCAATCACGAAACCATCAAGACGATACAAAGCTATCAGCAGCGGAACCCAACCGAAAAGCTCTATGTTCACACCGATAAGTCGTATTACAATCTGGGTGATACCCTGTGGTTTAAGGCATATTTATTTGACGCATCCAGTTTGACGGCCTCTAAACGCAGCGGAATCTTGTACGTAGAGTTAAATGATGATACTGCGGAGGCAGTGCGACGCATAAGTATTCCGATCAAAGAGGGCGTAGGGTATGCCCAGATTCCGCTCACCAGAAAGATTTTTCATGAAGGGGGATATACGTTCAGGGCGTACACTAACTGGATGCAGAACTTTGGCAGTGACTTTTTCTTTACCAAAAGATTTTATCTTGGGGTGCCGGCACAGGATAGCTGGCTCGTCCGGTCGAACTCGAAGATCAGTAAAATTCAAAATAAAGATGTTTTGCAGACTGAGGTCGAGCTTAGCAGAACCGATCAGGGCAGCACCTCTTTTAAACAAGTTGAAGTTCGCGTGATGGAGGGCGACAAAACAAGGTATAAAGAGTTGAAGCAGACTTCTGCCACAGGAAAGCTCCAGTTGAACTTCGGATTGCCGGAGAAAGCGGACGGAAAGAACCTGAGGCTGGAGATCAGCACCGTCAACAATGCCGATGGCGGGCAGCGGATGCTAGTGCCTCTCGACATTGTCCGGCCACAGATGACCGATTTGCAATTTATGCCGGAAAGTGGCCACCTGGTTGCCGGCCTGAAGTCAATAGTGGGCTTTAAGGCAATCGGGGAAGATGGACGAGGCGTAAACGTGGGCGGTGAAGTGATAGACAGCAAGGGTGCCAAAGTGGCTACATTTAACAGTCTGTACAAAGGAATGGGCTCATTTGAATTCACTCCGATTGCAGGGGAAAGCTATTTCGCAAAAATTACAGAGCCGGAGGTTCTGACAGTTTCTTTTCCTATGCCCGCAGTGCAACCTTCGGGCATCGTGCTCACTATCCGCAATGATCAGAGATATGATTCAATAGAGGTTAAAATTTTAGCCAGTCCTCAGGTGCTCCATTTGGACAGCACCTATTACCTCATGGCCACTTCCAGGGGAAAGGTCACTTATGCCCAGCCGGTCGATTTGAAAAGAACTTCTTATCGGGTATCCAGGGAGCTGTTTCCAAACGGCGTAACCCGGTTCACCCTGTTGAGAAACAAGACACCCTTGAATGAGCGGATTATCTTCCTGGACAGACCGGAGCAAATGAAGATCAATGTACAAACGAATAGATCAAATTATCACAAGCGCGATAGTGTGGAAGTAACCGTCCGTGTACACGATGCAGAGGGTGTGCCCCTAAGAGGTAATTTCTCTCTGGCTGTAACAGATGGTAGCCAGGTTAAACCCGATACAGCCGGTAATTTCGATATCGCCACGAATTTGTTTACCTCAGATTTAAAGGGAACTGTTGAAACGCCAGGATATTACTTCAGGCAGAAAGACAAGGAAACCTGGTTGGCCCTGGACAACCTCATGCTAACTCAGGGCTGGACCGGTTATGATTGGAAGGAAGCCTTCGTTCCGCAGAAGCCAGCTAAATTTGAAGGTGAGAAATATCAGAAGATCGAAGGCAAGGTGGTGAATTTACTGAACAAACCAGTTAAAGGTGCAAGAGTCCTGATTTCTTCGCAAAAACCAAGCTTCATTACCGAGACCATTACAGATGAAAGCGGTAAGTATGTTTTTCAAAATTTACCTCAGATAGATTCCGGTTCCTTTTTTCTGCAGGCCAGAACTTCAAAAGGGAATACCATGAATTTTGGGGGAATATTTGTCAACAGACTTCAAACACCGAAAATCCCACTAAGTTTCAGAAACCAGGTGTTGCCCTGGTATGTTAATACAGACCAAACACAGCTAAACTATGTGAAGAATGTAAACATCATGGCAGAGGAAAAAGACCCTACAGGAAATGGCATATCATTAAGAGAAGTGAAAATTTTCAGCAAAAAGAAAATTGAGGGGTCCTGGAACCCACTGGGGCCGGATTACATGGATCTGGTACTGGATGAAAAGGACATAAAGGAATCGGCGGTGATGAATTTGTATCAGTTGCTGAAACAAAAGCTTCCAGGTTTTTCAGTAACCAGACAGGATGGTTATGCAGAAATGAAACTGGACAGGTTTGATGTTAACCTGATTATAGATGGGAACCCGTACCGTTCAGTGATCATCATAGACGATGAACGCTCAGTTGAGCAATTGGTTGAAGAATTGAGCTTTTTCCAGATCGCCACTTTCAAAGGATTGGAAGTTGTTTACAATCGCCGTGGGAGTAACCGGCTCGAAGGTATGGGTGCTGCGCGTACCGTGTCTGTGCTACCTTTTGTAGCAGGTGCAAATGGCAGAAACCTTGCAAACGCTTCGGCTCGTGCAGCAATGACAGGCCAAATACCGAGGTATGTAAGTCAACGTCAGGTCGAGGTAGCGACAATATATCTGACTACGCGAATGCCAACTATGGGATACCGCATCAACAAGCCCGACCAGACCACATACCGGCCACTTCCGCTCATGCTTCCAAAGGAATTTTACAGTCCTAAATATGGGATTGATCCAATCACCGATGGCGTCGATCTCCGGTCCACCATTTACTGGAAGCCAGATATCATTACCAATGACCGCGGTGAAGCCAAAGTTGTTTTCTATACTTCCGATGTGACGGGAACTTATCATATCAATATTCAGGGTGCCGATATGAACGGCAGAATAGGAAGTGCAAAATCCGTGATTAAAGTAATTAAACCCAATCCTTAATATAACCAGCGCCTATGAAACGTTACCCGATGCTCTGGTTATCAGTTTTGGCTTTAATTCTCTTAGCCTTTGTCCCATTACGTCGTGCCTCGGTCGACGAGCTGGTCAGGGCTATGGAGTTGTGGGCGGAACTGAACCCCCAGGAAAAGGTATATCTGCATATGGATAAGCCTTACTATACCGTCGGCGACACCATCTGGTTTAAGGGATATGTAACCATTGGCGCCAGACACCAGTTGTCGAAAATGAGTGGTGCGCTGCATGTGGAACTGATTAATGAAAGCGACTCGCTGCAAGCCAGTTTGAAGTTACCACTTACCGCAGGGATGGCTATGGGCGATTTTACCATAGATGACACTTATAAACAGGGCAATTACAGGATCAGGGCATATACCCAATGGATGCGCAATGCGGATGAAGCCTATTTTTACGACAGGACCTTTATTATTGGCGACCTGCTCCCTGAAAAAGGAAGTAAAGGAGTACGGTCTGGTAAGGATACCATTATCATTGCCGGTCGACAGGCTGGGTCTAAGCCACCGCCAATGTCTGATAGTGACGTACAGTTTTTTCCGGAAGGCGGGAACATGGTGAATGGTTTGACCTGCAGGGTCGGCTTTAAGGCTGTTTATGTCAACGGAAAGGGACTGCCAGTGAAAGGTGTGGTGATCGATGAATCAGGTCAGCAGCAAAGCAGTTTCGAAAGCATCCATGCCGGCATAGGCGTATTTAATTTTTATCCTCAGGCGGGTAAAAGTTATCAGGCCAGGCTAAGTTTCAGCGATGGCACAGAAAAAACAGTGGCCTTGCCGGTGGCTGCAGCGGAAGGCTATACACTCTCCGTATATCAGCCGAATAAAGACAGTGTGTTGGTGCGGATCAAATCCAGCAAGGCATTTTACGATACACAACAGTTCGTTGGCCTGGTGGTGCAATCGGGTAACGAGCCCCTCTCTTCCTCTTCTGTGAAGATCAATAAAATGTACACCTCAATATGGCTTGCAAAAAAGGATTTTCCTACTGGAATTGCCCAATTTACCTTGTTTGACCCAAGCGGACAACCCAGTCACGAACGCCTGGCTTTCATCAGGAAGGAAGACCAGATGAAGCTCAAGCTCAAAACCGATAAGATGTTGTACGAAAAACGGGAGCAGGTGACATTGGATATCGAAGCCTTTGATAAAGCCGGAAAACCCGTTGCGGCGAACTTCTCGATTGCTGTAATCGATGAAACTAAAGTGCCTACAGATGAACGCAATGAAGTGAATATCTTTTCGAGCCTCTTGCTAAGTTCAGATTTGAAAGGGTATATCGAGCAGCCCAACTTCTACTTTTTAAACAACTCTGCGCAAACCCTGAAGGCAATGGACAACCTGATGCTGACACAAGGGTACAGGAGGTTTGTGTGGAAGCAATTGGCCGATCCAGCATACATACCCTCTAGACCACCCTTCAAAGCAGAACGACTGGGTACCGAAATCTCCGGAAGGGTCATGACCCTGAACAATAAACCCGTTGCAGGAGGAACAGTGACGCTGTTGTCCATCGCTCAGAATTTTATAGAAACGATTAAAACCAAAGGGGATGGTAAATTCAGCTTCAAACCGATCATTTTACCCGACAGTCTGATGCTTACCCTTCGTGCGGTCAACGCAAAAGGCGGTAAAAAAGTGGAGGTAACGCTTGACAGCATCAAGGCACAGCGAGTGGGCAAAAATAAAAACAAGCCCGACTTTGCAGGCAATATAAAGAACCTGTTGCAGGTATATCTCGATCACAGCAAGGCTCAGGACAACTATCTGGAAGAAATGGGTGGGATGAACCGCGCTAAACGGTTGAAAGAAGTCGCCATTAATGCGCGGCAGCCATTTGCAGGGGCAGTAGGCAACAATATGAATGGAGCAAACCGTTACGACCAGATTGTTCTGGGTAGTGAATTGGAAACTTGCCCGAATCTGCGGGGTTGTGTAGAAGGAAAGTTAACAGGCGTGTTTTTTAAAACACTGAACACTGACGAATGCGGGCCGGTAACCTTTGCATTTTCCACGAGAGGGGATCATACTGGTGTCAGTACATCTGCTGCTCTCAACTCTGAATACGGCAAGGGATCGGCAATGTTGATCGTTTTGGATGGCAAGCCGATGCATCCCTCAGACACACCTTGTAGCATGATGGGCGGAATTTGGGATTACAATGACCCGGCCCCGACAGACATCAGAAGCATTGAAGTATTGCGTACACCTGGACTCACCAATATTTATGGCACAAAGGGACAAAATGGCGTGATACTGATCAATACCAATAGAGGAAGGACGTCGGAGCGGTATACTCCTAATTCGGTCAACATCAAACCAAAAGGGTTTAATAGGGCCAGGGAGTTCTACCAGCCTAAATATGAGGATCTCACTAATAAGCAGTTGGCAGATTATCGTTCGACGGTGTACTGGAACCCGAATGTTAAAACAGATACGGTAGGAAAACAGAAGTTGAACTATCGGAATGGAGTGGGCCCGGGTGTTTATAAAGTTGTTCTCGAAGGTATTGATGCAGCAGGTGATCTTGGCAGACAGGTGTATCGCTACGAGGTGAATATGGAGGGAAGGGCAAGGTTACGGAGGCCTGCAGACCTCTCGGTATTTTATTCCGGTCTGGTCCGGATCCGTAAGGATACAGCAGTGGTGGCTGAAAGGTATTGGAAGACACATGTGACACAGGATAGTAGTGGTCTGCATAAAATTGTATTTGATTATTAGAATATATGAAACGCGCTCCTCATCTCATTTTAGCTGCTGCTGTGCTAGCTACACTTCTGCTCGGTGCTTTTACCACTCAAAGGGAAGAACCAATTGACCGGCTAATGGCTGCACTGCAAAAATGGGCCGGAGTTCATCTGCAGGAAAAGGTATACCTGCACATGGATAAACCCTATTACGCACTTGGTGACACCATTTGGTTTAAGGGTTATGTAACCATTGGAAGCAGGCACCAGCTGTCGAAGTTGAGCGGTGCATTGTACGTCGAACTGATCGATGAACGTGATTCACTGCTTTCGAGCCTGAAGCTTCCATTGACGGCAGGGATGGCCATGGGCGATTTTACCCTCGGTGATGCTTATCGGGCGGGCAACTATAGGATCAGGGCTTATACCCGCTGGATGCGCAATGCAGGAGTCGATTACTTTTTTGATAAAAGCTTTGTGGTCGGCGACTTTTTGGAACTGACTGCGGGACTGGAAAAGCCAACCGAATTACCGGAGAGCAGGCAGGAGCAGTATGAGTTAGCCGAAGGTCGACCTGTCGATATTCAATTTTTTCCGGAGGGAGGTAATATGGTCAACGGCCTGTATGGAAGGATGGCCTTTAAGGCTGTCGGAACTGATGGGCGGGGAGTGGATGTGAGCGGTAAAATTATCGACAATAACGGTTTGGAGGTCACTTCATTTCAGAGTACACATGCAGGTATGGGTGTATTCAATATCCTTCCCGAAGCAGGCAAAATTTACCAGGCTAAAATCAGTTTAAAGGACGGTACGCAAAAGAACATCTCATTGCCTAAGCCAATTGACGAAGGCTATACCCTTGCTGTTTATCAGCCAGGGGGCGACAGTTTACTGGTCCGTATAAATGCCACGGAAACAATGTATAAGGATGCCAGATCCGTAAATCTGCTGGTGCAGTCTGGTGGCGAGACCATTTTCGGCTCCAAAGTAAAAGTCAGTCAGAAAATCAATTCAGTTTGGCTCCGTAAAAGCGAGTTCCCTTCTGGCATCGCGCAGTTTACTTTGTTTAACGAACAGGCGGTACCACTCAACGAACGCATAGTTTTCATCAAAAGCAATGACCGGATGGAACTTGATATTCTGGCGCCCAAGCAGATTTACAATAGCAGAGAAAGGGTAGATATGGAACTGGAATCGCGCGACCGCAATGGGCGGCTTGTCCCGGGCAATTTCTCGGTCGCCGTGATTGATGAAAGTAAGCTGCCCTCTGATGAGGATGATGAAACCAGTATTTTTTCCAGTCTGCTGCTCTCTTCCGACCTGAAGGGCTATATCGAAAGGCCCAATTTTTACTTTACAAAAGATACCGTGCAAACCAATAAGGCATTGGACAACCTGATGCTGACACAGGGATACCGCAGGTTTGTATGGAAGGAAATTTTGGATGCTGCTCCTCCAAAGCCGTTGTATCGCGCGGAGTCGCTAGGGACAGAGCTTTCCGGTAGGGTGCTGACACTGTCGGGCAAACCTGTGGCAAACGGTAGCGTTACCTTAGTGTCACTCACTCCAGGATTTCTGGAAGTGACCAAAACAGATACAGCCGGAAGGTTCAGGTACGAGCCGATCATGCTGGCAGACAGCCTGAGATTTGCCTTGCAAGCAAGGGGAGATAAAAATACGAAGAAGGTGGAGGTAATTCTGGATAGTGTGGCGAGGCAGGCCCTAGGCAAAAACAAGAACCGACCCGATTTTGTCCGCAACATCCCGGAACAGACCAGTGTATATCTGGAAAGCAGCAGGAAACAAGATGGACTGCTGGAAAAGAAAGGCATGACCAGCCGTGTGAACCGCCTCAAGGAAGTCAGGATACGGGCCAGGAAAATAGCTACGGAAGATATGTCCAGTCAGGGCGGCGTTCAGATACCGGATGGACATGCAGATTTTATTTATAAGATGGGGGATGGCGACCATTGTGTTAGCATTGCCCAATGCTTGCAGGGTAGACTTGGGGCTGTGATTTTTAAACCGTATCCAGCCAATAATCCCGAGGTGCTTTCTTTTCCGCATTTTAAAAATGCGCCAATGGAGGTGTTTTTGGATGGCAGGAGACTGAGGGCGATGTTCGAGTTTACTGAAATCTTTGATGGTGCCAAACTTTCCCCCGAAGATATTCTGAAAATTGATCTGGTCACCTCAAACCAGGCGCTGATGTCCATCTACAGTGAGGGAAATGCAAGGACACCGGCAATTTTTATTTACACTAGAAAAACCCGGAAACCAAAGTATAACCCTGCGATGCTGAATATTAAACCTAAAGGTTTCAATAGCGCCAGAGTGTTTTATGCACCCAGGTACGACAGGCCTGTGCTGAGTCACCAATTGCCAGATTTAAGGTCTACCATTTATTGGAATGCTAAAATGAAGACCTTTGCTTCAGGAAGGGGCAGGTTTAGTTTTTTCAATGCAGACGGGCCGGGAACTTACAAAGTGGTGGTGGAAGGCATCAACGCTGCGGGTGAATTGGGTAGAAAGGTCTATCGGTATGAAGTGAAAGGAGGGGGGAAAGCTATGACAAACGACCTGACAGCAATCGACGGTCAGTCCGCCGAACTGGTAAAGGCGATTCAGGCACTGCAGCAAATAAAACCTGCGGAAAAATTGTATGTCCATACCGACAGGTCTTTCTACAATATCGGCGATACGCTTTGGTTTAAGGCCTATTTATTTGATGCGTCCAGTCTAGTGGCTTCCAAACGAAGTGGTATACTGTATGTCGAGTTGAACGACGACTCCGCAGAAAATGTGCGCCGGATCAGTATTCCACTGAAAAATGGGGTAGGCCATGCACAGATTCCGCTGACACGTAAGATCTTTCATGAGGGCGGATATACCTTTCGGGCTTACACCAACTGGATG
>DATFQH010000282.1:0-8370 GCA_035264385.1 Pedobacter sp. | reverse complement strand
AATTGTCAGCAAGTGGTTGTCATCATTTGATTTCAGGGTACCCATTTCAGTATTGCCCTTTGCGCTGGCCGGCATCCTTTCCCTGGTCATTGCCCTGCTAACGGTAAGTATCCAGTCGGTAAAAGTAGCAAAGGCGAATCCTGTCGATGCTTTAAGGAATGAATAGGTAATTTTTCTTACACCCGTTCGTCGAATAATTTCAGGCGTTGGTCGTGTGTTGTCTGAAACTGGTATAATGCCCGTACAATGCCTGAAACGTTTTTGTGCAGTGGTCGTCTTAACTACAAACAATTAAGAAAAACACTTAAACATAAAAACATTAAAAATATGAAAACTCTTACAAAAACATTATTCGCCA
Organism: Pedobacter sp.; assembly: GCA_035264385.1. Lineage (GTDB taxonomy): Bacteria > Bacteroidota > Bacteroidia > Sphingobacteriales > Sphingobacteriaceae > Pedobacter. The sequence goes on along the minus strand of DATFQH010000282.1, from coordinate 8,012 downwards.
CGCTATTAGCAGCAGTAGTTTTAACTTCAACTGCAATGACAACTTTAGCCGCAAACACTGTAAAGGTAGCCAGCGTAAAAAATAGCTTCAACAAAATCTGGGTATCCGGAAACGTTAAAATAGAATTGACACAAAGCGATACAGAAGGCGTGTTTGTAGCAGAAGGCTTCGATGCAGAGAAAACTTCGGTGATGAGCAAAGGACAGACGCTGTACATCAACTCTATGGAAAGCGGACAGGTAACCATTAAAGTTTCAGTGAAGGATTTACAAAGGATAGAGGCCGCGGGCAATGCGGTAGTGGTAATGAGCAACAGTTTTAATGTTAAATACCTTCAGTTGTTTTTAAGCCAGAGCGCAAAAGCAAAAATCAACGCAGTAGCAGGCAGCATGTATACCGTAGTGAATGACGATGCAGTATTGAACATCAGCGGAATCACCCACGATCATACTTTGCTGGCAAGTAACATCGCAAATGTAAAATCAGAAAATTTCAGAAGCATTAATACGAATAGCCAAGGCACGGAGCTGGCCATGAAAACCGCCCTGCTGACAGCGAAATAATATATAGAAGGGAAGATTTGGTTAGTTAGTTAGTAGTTAGTTAAGCGGCGGGTTTTATACCTGCCGCTTTTTTTATGCATTACTTGCTGACTAAGCTAAGTCTCAAAGACCACAGTCTCATCATGAATTTTTAAACACCAGCTCCCTTGCCAGCTCAATCTCTTTAGCACCGATTGTATGTGCACGGCCGTTAAAGATTTTGACAGTAACGCTGGCATTCATTTTTTTAATGATCCCCTCGCTCATTTCAACCCGCCTAACGGGAACATGCGGGTCGGGATCACCGGTTGTGATCAGTACAGGAGTCTGTTTAAAATCGCCTTTGTAATTGTTCATATTGATCTCCTTACCAATTAAGCCGCCGGTAAAGGCAACCACACCACCATACTGCTGCGCATTCCTGGTTACATATTCGAGCGCAAGACATGCCCCCTGCGAAAATCCGGCAAAATAGATCTGGTTGGCCGGTATGCCATCTGCGATTACCTCATTTACCAGTTCTTTGATCAGCCCCAGGGCAGAATCCAGCGCAGGCTGATTTTCTGCAACAGGAGAAAGGAAACTGTAAGGGTACCAGCTGTTGTTGGTGGCCTGCGGCGCAAACAGCGCCGCATCCTCCAATTTCAGATGGTTATTGAGCGATAGAATATCTTCTGCAGTAGAACCCCTGCCATGCAAAAATATCACCGCTCTTTTTGCTTCAGCCACCGGAACCCCGGCAGTTGTAATTTGTTTCTGATGCGTGTACATATTAGCTCAATTTAGGTAAAACGTTCTCTATCGCAGCCCTGTTCGATTCATATTGTTGCGGCAATTTCAGGTTGGTGCCCAATTCTTCAAGCGGCTCATCCACAGTAAAGCCAGGATTATCGGTAGCAATTTCAAACAATACGCCACCCGGTTCCCTGAAATATAACGAGTAAAAATAGTTTCTGTCTATCTTCTCGGTAATGTGCAGCCCCATTGCAACTGCCCTGTCTCTATAAGCCATTAAGGTTGCTTCATCTTTCACCCTGAAGGCTACGTGGTGCACCGAGCCACCGGCTACATGCCCAACAGCTTCTCCCGGAGCCTCAACCAGGTCTACAATTGCTGCGTATTCTACCGTGTCGGTCACATACCTGAAGCGGTTAACCTCTGTAGCAGCCAATTTATAACCCAATAACTCTGTAAGCACTTTTTCTGTAAACTCTTTTTTATTGGTCGTAATGGTGATGTGATGAAAACCATAAACCGCAGTTTCTTCGCTGATCTCTGAAGTGATCCATTGTTTCCTGGTATCCGCTTCCACTTCAGTCAATTCAAATTTCAACCCGTCGGGATCTAAAAAGGTCAGATACTTCTGGCCGAATTTCTCTGCCGGTTTATTGTAAATCACATTGTTTTTCTCCAAACGGTCCTGCCAGAAAGCAAGGCTACCTGAAGGTACGCTGTACCCTATTTCTGTAACTTGTCTTGATCCTCTTCTGCCCTGGGCAATACCTTCCCATGGAAAGAATGTCAATATCGTTCCGGGATTTCCCTGCTCATCGCCATAATAGAAGTGATAGGTATTCGGATCGTCAAAATTGACTGTTTTCTTAACCAGCCTTAATCCTAAAATTCTTGTATAAAAATCGTAGTTTCTTTTTGCATTTCCTGCTATCGCAGTGATGTGGTGTATTCCTAAAATTTGTGTTTCCATGACTTAATCTTTTAATGACAGTACAAATTTACGGAGGCGCAAATTCTTAAATCTTACCATAGAATAAGAAATGAGCTGCTATAGGTCTGGGACTCTACTGCGACTCACCTACCATTGGGCAAAGCTGCGGCAGAAACGTACAATCTGCGTACCTTCTTCGCAAAAAGGTACCTGTTTACCGCAGGTCTTGCGCAGAAGGGGCGCAGAAGAACCGGAACTGGTGGCAGGTATTAGAGTACCAGGTGAGTAGGAGTTATATACGAATCCGGTTTTATTTAATTATATTGGTCGTAGGGTAAAAGGGATATACAAACAATGGATGCATACACCGCATATACTGATGGGGAACTCGCAGCTTTGCTGAAAGAGGGAGATCAGTATGCCTATACCGAGATCTACCACAGGTATGAAGGGCTGGTCTATCTGTTTACTTATCGAAGATTGGCTGTGTGTGATTGGGTAAGGACAAGGAATGGAAAAAGCTGGTACTATCTGAAGAGTTCTATATTCAGTAATCCTGGTTAGCAGCCAGATGATTCAAAAAAAAAAGTCCTGCTGCAATTTGCAACAGGACTTTTAATATGTTTTCGTTGACGATTATTTTCTTCCACCAAAGATTCTTAATAAGAACAGGAAGATGTTAATGAAATCCAGATAAAGTGATAAAGCACCCATGATAGCAAGTTTCTTTGCATCAGCAGCTTGGATCTGACTTCCGTCTGCTTCGATCCCTGCACCAATCTGTTTCAGCTTTTGTACATCATATGCGGTTAATGCAGTAAAGATAGCTACTCCGAAAAAGCTCATTACGTAGCCAAAGGTACTGCTGCCAATGAACATGTTTACAAGGCTGGCGATAAACAAACCTGCTACACCTACCATAAGGATAGGGCCAAATTTGGTAAGGTCTACTTCTGTGGTATATCCTAAAAAGGCCATGATACCAAATATACCGGCTGCGGCGGCAAATGCGGCCACGATTGAACCGGCTGTATAGACTAACAGAATAAAGCTTAAGCTTACGCCCAATAGAATTGAGAACAGGACGAAAACGCCTAATAGCGCGGGGTAAGATAAACGACTAAAGCCTGCACCCATTAACAAAACCAATGCAAGCGGTGCGAACATAGCGATATAGCCCAGTACGGTTCTTCTGCCGGTTTCGAAATCCCTAAGCTGATCAACTGCCGCTGGTGATGATGAAATAAACAATGCAGCAAGGGTAGATAAGCTTAAAGCTACAAACATCCACAAGAATACATTTGCGAAGAATTTTTTGGCAACCATTCTGGTTCCTTGTTCTACAAATACAGATTTGTCTGCCCAGTTGAAATTATTGTTGTTATCCATTGTTTTTTAATTTTATTTAAAGATACTAATACTTTCAGTTTAGCAAAAGCTATGCCCCGAGTCTTTTTGTCAGTATTTCTTCAATTTTTTTGAAAAACTGAAGCGGTTTGAGCGTGCGCCATGCCAAATCGTCCAGCTGTCCGCCGAAATTGATGTAGTAGTCTACATTGCTGTTTCTGAATTCGCTGACCACATGTTCCTGGAAATTGACGCCGCAGATCCAGCCTTCTTCCACTTCCTGAAACCATTCTTCGTAATACGCATCGTCGTCTGATGAATGGTAGTTCAATACGTTTTCGCCGATCAGAATAAATTTATTAATGCCTTCATCCATCATGAGCTCGAGGATCTCCCTTTTCAGGACCATGATGTCGTTGCCAATGGTGTCGTTCCATTCGCCTATGAACTCTATAATGGCGTAGCCCCTGTCGTAATCGGCATAGAGGACTTTGAGGTACATGGTCGGCGATCCGAATTCGTCCCACTGTGGGTGGATCAGGAAGTTGTACAGCTGCTTGTCGAAGTAAAACTCAGAATATTCTGTGTTGTAAAAGGGAGACCTTTCATCTTCCGCCGCTATATAATCATCCCTCCAGAGATAAAAAGGTTCTATTTCATGCATAATAAGTCGTCTTTATTTATTGCTGGCTTCTACGGCCTTGCGTACGCTTCCGTAGCGGATCAGCAGGTCGGCTGCATGGTCGTGGTCTATGTTCAGCTCGTCCATTACCATTTGTGTACCGCGGTCTACCAGTTTATGATTGGTTAACTGCATATCGACCATTTTATTGCCTTTTACACGGCCAAGTTTAATCATTACGGTTGTGCTGAGCATATTGAGTACCAGCTTTTGTGCTGTGCCCGATTTCATACGGGTTGATCCGGTAAGGAATTCGGGGCCAACCACTACTTCTACCGGAAAGTCACTTTCTTTGGCAATGGGGCCGCCTTCGTTGCATACGATGCATCCGGTTAGGATGCCGTGTTTGCGTGCGGTGTTTAGACCGCCGACAACGTAGGGGGTTGTTCCTGATGCGGCAAGCCCGATAAGACAGTCTTTTTCGTCTATATTATATCCCTGAAGATCCACCCAGGCTTGCTGGTCGTCGTCTTCTGCATTTTCTACTGCTCTTCTTATGGCGGTATCGCCGCCGGCAATGATACCGACTACCCAATCGAAGGGAACGCCGAAGGTAGGAGGGCATTCGGAAGCATCAACTACGCCAAGACGACCGCTGGTGCCTGCACCGATATAAAATAGCCGGCCTCCGTTGAGCATTCGTTCTGCTACGGCTGTGGCCAGTTTCTCTATATTGGGAATTACCTTTTCTACTGCTTTGGGAACAGTCTGGTCTTCTTCGTTTATGCCTTTCAGAATCTCCAGTACAGACATTTGGTCGATATCGATATACTTAGATTCTTGCTCGGTTACTCTTATCATTGTCGTAATTTTCCTCTTTTAATATTCTTTGCTCGCAAATTTATCCATTTTGTAGCGCGTAAGCCCCATAATGAGTTGTTAAAATTCGTTATTTTCTTCTTAAAGCAGAAATAATAAACGAACGAATTCGTGATTATAGTTTGGCCTATACAATTTGGTGGTGCTGGCACATTGCATGCTTAAACTACGTTTTGGAGAGAAAGAGGTGGAATTCTGAGTGTTTTGTGTAAAAAATTGACTGAAAGTGTGTTAAAGACACGTAAAATACTGAAAACAAATAAAATTGACAGGGGTTAATTAATTAAATGAGGTTGTAATTATGTAGCTTTACAGTGCCTTTAATTCATGAAAAAGAATACCCGTTATAATGTCCTGATTGCGCTTACTTATTCGTTCACTCTGATAGGTGGTATGTTTATGGGTTATAAATTTTTAAAGGATCAGGGATATCAGTTCCAGAAAGTTACGCTTACTGCAGATAACAATGCGGAGAAGGTCGATGAGATCATCCACATCATCAACAGAAATTATGTAGATGAGGTTAATGCCGATAGTCTGAATCATTTGCCGATTGATAGTTTGCTCCATAAGCTGGACCCCCACAGCATTTATCTTCCGCCTGCGAAAGCCAGCGAGTTTGATGACAATCTTGGTGGTAATTTCGAAGGGATCGGCATAGAATATTACATTTTGAAGGACACTTTGCTGGTTACGGACGTAATCAAAGATGGACCTGCATTTATGTCGGGAATAAGACAGGGTGATAAGATATTGAAGATCGATACGATTTTTGTGAGCGGCAAGGCATTGCCCCGCGACCAGATGATCGGTAAGATTAAGGGTAAGAAAGGTACGCCGGTAATGCTGACAATTATGCACCCCGGAAATAAGGAGGCTGTAGTGCTGACCGTGAAACGCGACCGGATGAAGGTGAGCAGTGTGGATGCGGCCTATATGCTGGAGACTGATATTGGTTATGTGAGGATCAGTAAGTTTGGTGCGGAAACGGATAAGGATTTTGTGGAATCGGTGAAAACGCTGAAGGGAAAGGGAATGAAGAAATTGGTGCTCGACCTTCGTGATAACGGCGGCGGTTACCTTACTGCTGCTACCGGACTGGCTAACCAGATCTTGCAGGAGAATGCTTTGATTGTTTATACGGAAGGCAAGCATGAGCCAAGGACGGACTATATTGCTACGGGCGGGGGTGAGTTTGAGGATGGTAAGCTAGCTGTGCTGATCAATGAGAATTCGGCTTCGGCCAGTGAGATTCTTGCGGGTGCGGTGCAGGATCTGAACAGGGGGATCATTATTGGCAGGCGCTCGTTTGGTAAGGGGCTGGTGCAGGAGCAATTTCCTTTTGGAGATGGGTCTGCATTGAACCTGACGATTGCGCGATATTACACGCCTTCGGGTAGAAGTATTCAGAAGTCTTATAAGGATGGCTACAAGGCTTATCAGAATGAAATTGAGAGCCGTTACAGCAATGGTGAGATTACTTCTGCTAAAAAGGCTGCGGGCAAAGATAGTTTGCGGAGCAGGGCTTTTCTTGGTGGCGGGATACAGCCGGATATTTATGTGAAAATGGACACCACCGGTTATAATAAGTTTTATGCTTTGCTTGCTGAAAAGCGGGTGCTGCCTGATTTTGTATATGATGTACTGGCCAATAGGTATACGGCCTCGTATATTGAGCAGAACCTGGCCGGGTTCTCTATCAGTGATGCGGATTTTAAAGATTTCATCAGGTATGCCCAGAACGAGAATGTTGTGGCTGAACCCCGGCAGCTTGCCTCGTCTAAACAGATCATTTTAAATGATCTGAAGGTGCTTCTATGCAAGTATCACTTAGGTGAATCGGGCTATTATAAGGCCCTCAACCTAAGTGATCCTGTTGTGAAGCAGGCCCTTACGAGCCTGCAATAATATCATTTATTTTTTGTTTCCTTTGTTTCCGGGCTTTCTTCTCCGGCAAGGATTTCTATGTTATTTCTGACGGAAGTAGATCTGGATCGGTACGCCGCTGAAGTCGAAATTCTCTCTTAGCTTGTTTTCAATAAAGCGTTTGTAAGGTTCCTTAATGTATTGGGGCAGGTTACAGAAAAATGCAAACATTGGTGATGTTCCATTGATCTGCGTAATGTATTTTACCTTGATGTATTTGCCTTTTAACGCTGGCGGCGGATATTTTTCTATAATCGGCAGCATGACATCGTTAAGTTTTGATGTCGGGATTTTCTTACCTCTGTTCTGGAATACTTCAAGCGCTTTTTCTATGGCCTGGAAGATTCTTTGCTTATTGACTACCGAGGTAAATACGATCGGGATATCTGTAAATGGCTGCAGTTTCTGACGAATCTGTTCTTCAAATACATTGATGGTTTTGCTGTTCTTTTCTACAAGGTCCCATTTGTTGACCAGGATAACGATTCCTTTTTTGTTCTTTTCTGCCAGGTGGAAAATATTCACGTCCTGTGATTCGAGACCTTCCATGGCGTCTACCATCAGGATCACTACGTCTGCTTCTTCCAGCGCCTTTATAGTACGCATTACAGAGTAAAATTCGATGTTCTCCTTTACCTTGGTCTTTTTACGCAGACCTGCGGTATCGATAAACATAAATTCGTGACCAAATTGGTTGTAATGGATATGGATGGAATCGCGGGTGGTACCGGCAATCGGGGTAACGATGTTCCTGTCTTTCCCGATAAGCGCGTTGATCAGTGACGATTTCCCTACATTTGGACGGCCTACGATCGTGATCTTCGGCAGTGCGTTTTCTTCTTCAGGAATGTCTTCAAAATGTGTGATGACGTCGTCGAGCAGATCTCCCGTTCCTGAACCTGTCATGGATGAGATCGGGTAGATCTCGCCAAGGCCAAAGCCGTAGAATACCGATGCTTCGTTTTGAAGTTGTGTATTGTCTACTTTATTTACGATGGTGAAAACTGGTTTTTTGCTTCTTCTTAAGATC
>DATFQH010000281.1:0-6119 GCA_035264385.1 Pedobacter sp. | reverse complement strand
GGAAAAGAACGTATCCATTGCGAAGATTTTCTTTGAAATCCGTAAGCAAACTGGATATGATGTGCTGCTTGAAACCAGTAAACTGAAAACTTCTCAGAAGATAAATGCAGAATTTAACAATATTCCGGTTAAAGATGTCATTGACCAGATCATTAAAGGAACAGAACTGGAATATACGTTTAATGATAAGACCATATTTATCAAGCAAAAGGAAAAGTCATTTTTTGAGAGGATGGCCGACCGATTTCATGCAATTGATGTCAGAGGTAGAATAGTAGACGAGAACAGTCAGCCTCTAAGTGGGGCAACGATAAAAATAAAAGGAACCAATTTGTCAACCACTTCGGATGCAGAAGGACGGTTCACATTAAAAGGTGTCACCGAAGATCTAAGTATACAGATTTCCTATTTGGGTTATAAAACGAGGGAAATGAAAGCCACCGCTGAACTGGGTGAAATTAAAATGGAATTGGGCTCTTCTGATCTTCAGGAAGTAACAGTATCAACTGGTTACTTTTCAACTTCGAAAGCGAAATCTACGATGAATATTACAAAAGTTGATGGTGAGGAGATTAATAATCAACCAGTGACTTCTTTAATAAATTCTCTTGTAGGCAGGGTACCTGGACTTGATATTACCCCAATTAATGGATCTCCAGGTGACGCATCCCAAATAGAAATTCGAGGAAGAAATTCTTTGAACATTTCTCAAACAAGACCACTCTATATAATCGATGGAGTTCAAATCGAGTCCGCACCTCTATCGGAGTCAAAAATATCATTCACTGGCATTGATCCACTTAATACAATAAGCCCTGCTGACATTGAAAGTATTGAGGTTTTAAAGGATGCTGGCGCTACCGCAATTTATGGTTCCAGAGGTGCAAATGGTGTTATCAGAATAACTACTAAACAGGCAAGAACGGGCGTAAAGGATAATCTAAGTATTAATGTTACTCGTGGTGGTGGAAAGGTAGCAAACAAAGTCAAGTTGTTGAACAGGGAGCAGTATTTACAGATGCGTCATGAAGCATATGATAATATAGGTGTTGTACCGACGGCGGACGACTTCGTTACTGATATTACAGGTGTTTGGGACGCTAGTCGAGAAACTGATTGGCAAGATGTATTGTTAGGAGGAACTGCGAATATTACTGACCTCTATTCTAGTTACACGGGTGGTAATGCAAATACTGCGTTTAAAATTGGCGGTGGTTACCACGAAGAGACGGGTGTTACACCTGGAGATTTTAATTATAGGCGCGCAAATGCCAATTTCAGTCTCAACCATGTTTCACAAAATAAGAAGCTTGAAATCACGGCTGGTTTAAATTTCGGATCGATGAAAAGAACTGGAATCAATGGTGAAGAGTTCGTGACCTCTGCTTTAACTTTAGCACCGATTGCCCCTAAGTTATACAATGAGGATGGAACGCTGAACTGGGAAATTTATGGCTTTTTAAACGGGACATTCGAATATCACACGTGGACAAATCCCTTGAGTATCATTTTAAATAAAAGGAGCGCTGAATCAACAAGTATAATTACGAATGGCACTATCGGATATGAATTATTGCGTGGTTTTAAAGCCAAAATCACTGCATCTGTCTCGAATATTTTTGACAATCAAGAGCATTGGAATACAATAGCCTCCATAGCACCGATCAACCGTAATGATGATCCTGCATCAATGTCAATAGCAAATAATAATCGTAAGTCATTTATGGTAGAACCGCAGTTGATTTTCAGTCGTGATTTTAATAACCATCATTTCAGCAGTATAATTGGGGCTACTTGGCAGCAAAGCGAAAATGACCGAAAAATAAAGGATGCTGATGGATTTCCTAGTGACAATTTATTAGGTTCATTTAACGGTGCTAAGACTATAACATCGAGTTTAGATGAAGACAACTATTACAAGTACTTATCGTTTTACGGTCACCTCTCGTATGATTATAAGGGAAGGTATTTATTAGGCGCTACCGTGCGAAGAGATGGATCGTCCCGATTTGGACCTAGTAAAAAGTTCGGAAATTTTGGTGCTATAACTGCCGGCTGGATCTTCTCACAGGAAAATCTTTTACAAAATAGTACCTTTTTTAGTTTTGGTAAAATACGCGGCAGCTATGGCATTACGGGTAACGATCAAATCGGAGATTATCAATATTTGAACACCTATTCTATTTTGCCAACTGGTTATCAAGATGGGCTAAGTTTAAAGCCTTCCGCTTTATTCAATCCAAATTATGCCTGGGAAGTTACTAAAAAGTTAGAATTGGGCTTGGAGATAGGTTTTTTTAGAAACCGAGTGATGATTGAAGGTGCACTGTATAGGAATGTCAGCTCCAATCAACTTATTAGCTACCCTTTAAGTGCATCATCAGGTTTCGAAAGCGTACTGGGAAATTTTGATGCTACGATAGAGAATAAAGGTCTAGAACTGATTGTAACAACCCATAACATAAAGAAGGTCAATTTTCAGTGGACTTCAACATTTAACCTATCAGTTCCTAGAAACAAATTATTAAAATTTGATGGCATCGAGGAATCTTCCTTTGCAGAGGCCTATAAAGTAGGTCAACCACTGACAGTAGCACTGGCTTTAACTTATAAAGGATTGAATTCTCAATCAGGTAAGTATGAGTTTGAAGATTTAAACAGTGATGGCAATATAGATAACAGGGACCTGTCTTTGATGGATCCGTTAGGGCGCACCTCCTATTATGGTTTAAATAACACATTTGCCTATAAACGGTTTAATCTCTCATTTTTACTGCAATTTTCAAATAATCCGATTCGATTTTACTTACCTAATAGTATACCTGGCACGGTTAATATTCCAATTGAATTCCTTGACAGATGGCAAAAAGAAGGGGATAATGCTAAATATCAAAAATTTCTTCCCTCAGATGATGATGCAACCTATGGTAATTTGATTAATAGCAACTTTAATATTACTGATGCATCATTTATTCGATTAAAAACTTTATCCGTAGGGTATAGCTTTTCTGATGGACTCTTAAAGAAGGTAAAGCTCAAAGAAGCGAAAATATATCTTCAAGGCCAGAATATATTTACCCTAAGTAAGTTCAAAGGGCTTGACCCAGAAACAGGAAATCAATTGCCACCGCTGAAAATTATAAATCTCGGGTTGCAAATAAAACTGTAGCATAATGGACATCACCTTATCTAGAATTTCTATCCTGGTAAGGTGAGCAACTAACTTTAAGTCAAACGAAATAAAACATCAAAATGAAAAAGTTTAACAGCCAAATATTATCAATTTCGGTACTTGCCTCAAATATTTTTAAAATATTCATTGGCCTAGGTTTTTTGTTATTGTTAATTTTAAGCTCATGTGAAAAAGCGCTTGAAATTGATAATCCTAAATCTAAAATAATAAATGAAGTGGTATTCGAGGATGATATCACAGCAAGTGCAGCTGTAACTGGGGTTTATGCGTCCATGCTTGCCTCGGGGAGCTTTGCAAGTGGATCGAATAATAGTATAACGGCGATCACTGCACTATCATCAGATGAGTTTGTAAATTATCCAATTTCGAACACGACGGCAATCCAATTCAATCAAAATAAAATCCAATCCAATAATATACAAATCTACCAGCTTTGGTCATCTGCCTTTCAAATTATTTACCAAACGAACTCAATAATAGAAGGTATAGAGAAATCTGATGGAATGAGTGCAAATGCGCAGCAACAGCTAAAAGGAGAAGCACTATTTGTTAGAGCGTTTTGCAACTTTAATCTTGTAAATTTATTTGGAGACATCCCATTAATTTCTACTACTGACTACTCGGTTAACACACGTTCACCAAGAACTAGCAAGGATGTATTATATGGAGAGATTATAAAAGACTTACTACAGGCACAACAGCTCATGAAAGATGCCTATCCAACTCCTGAGCGTGTACGTCCTAATAAGTCGGCGGCCACAGCTTTACTTTCTCGCGTCTATTTATATAGGAATGATTGGGCAAATGCAGAAATTCAATCTACTTCACTTATAAATAATCCAGATTATGAATTAGAAATGGATTTAAATAACGTGTTCCTTTATTCAAGTCGTGAGGCAATTTGGCAATTAAGACCAATCTTACGCACTCAAAATACTTTTGAAGGCAATGCCTTTATTTTAAGAGGTATTCCGGGCAATTCATATCTCCGGAAGGATTTTATAGATAAGTTTGAGACTGGAGATGCTCGCTTTACAAACTGGGTTAGGAGTATTACCGCCAGCAGCAACGTTTTCTATTATCCTTTTAAATATAAAATACGAACGGGAGGTCCAGGTTCGGCGACGCCTATACCATTAACAGAATACTCTATGGTTTTTAGGTTGGCAGAACAATATCTCATACGTAGTGAAGCTAGGGCTAAACTGGGCAAACTCAACGAGGCTATTGCAGACATTGATGTCATTCGAGGCAGGGCAAACCTCCCGCTGATTAAAAATATAAATCCAGGTATATCCCAAGCGTTACTCCTTGTAGCAGTTGAACAGGAAAGAAGAAGCGAGCTGTTTATAGAATGGGGGCATCGTTGGTTTGATTTAAAAAGAACAGGGAGATTAAGTGTCATTCTTAGCCCTTTGAAACCAGACTGGCAACCTTCAGACGTGCTATATCCCATCCCATCCTCTGAGTTTATAAGGAATCCAAATTTGGGAAGTCAAAATGAAGGTTATTAAGCATTTAGAGCCAATTTGAAAGGCTTTCTAGTTAGACGTACATAAATAACAAATTAAAAATGATTTCGAAAATATTCAAATATCTCATATTCATTGTAACATTTAATTCAGTGCTGAATACATATGGACAAATAAATATGAGTTCTACAATATCTCATGATAAGACAATAAGAATTGGCAAACTTAAAAATGGGTTCACATATTATCTCAAAAATACACCGGATCCTAATGTTGAAATTCACTTTCTAGTAAAAGCTGGGTCTAATCAGGAACCTCATGTACAAATAGCACACTTAATGGAGCATATGCCCATGAATAGTACTAAAAACTTTAAAAATGCCAAGGCTTATTTCCCCGAACGCGGTTTAAGACCGGGAGCTGACATGAATGCATCAACTGGTGACGACCTAACTGATTATTGGGCTAAGATCCATCCTGATAACAAAGAACTATTCCTGGATGTGCTCAAATTTTTTCGGGACTGTGCTCATGATGTTAATATGGATTCTACTAATATGGAAGATGTGAGGTCGGCAGTATTCGAAGAAGGCAGGGCAAATCAAATGGCGCCTAACTCAGTCGCAAGTAAGAGGCTAAAACTTCTGCACTGGGAGACTAATTACGCTAAAAAGAAAGATATTGATGTGTTAAACGCTATTAAAACATTCAGGCACCAAACCCTGCAAAATTTTTATGATACATGGTATAGAGCAAATTTTCAGGGTTTAACCATTGTGGGTAATTTTGACATAGATAAAACTGAAGAAATTATTAAGAAATTGTTTTCAGCCCTACGCCCTTCTCCGAATGCAATATTGACCCAAAAATCTGACTCTAATTTTTTTAAGTGGAAAAATAGATTTACTACAATAAAAGGCGACAATATCAAACGTACGATCGAAGTCTACATCAAGCGACCCATAAAAATAATGAAAACCCAAGGAGACTTAGAATTTCTGATCATAACAAAACTCTATAATAAAATGATGGCTAATCGTTTTATTCGAGAAAATGATAATGGGTCAATAAGTAGTTTTAAATTCACCCCTTCGAAATACTTCCAAAATTTCATCTTGGATGGACCTGATATAGACGTTATTAAATCAAGTATCTCCGGTGACTCAATTTCTCCTGTTCAAGCTCTTTCTAAAATATTAGACGAAAATGAACTTGTAAGAAGGTTTGGTTTTTCTGAAGATGAACTCAAATCAGCCAAAAGCGACCTCATTTCAGGCCCAGAATTATTTGATACAACCAGTATAAATTCAAAATTGTCTTCGGAAATGGCCGATCATTTTGTATCAGGCACCGCGATTTTAAATCCGATAACTCACCGTGACCTGATTATGGCATTATTGAAAAATATTACAGTAACACGGATTAATGGAGAAGTAAAAGAATGGATCAAGCCC
>DATFQH010000280.1:0-13508 GCA_035264385.1 Pedobacter sp. | reverse complement strand
GAAATGATTATCAAAAAACAATCAATTCCTTTAGTTCCATTTGTCATTAAGCATATACAACAGGAAGATATTGGGGATCTGATGACCAGTAAAGATTTGGAAAAGTTAAAAAGAGAAATGAGATTTTATCAGCAAGAAGATGATGATACAACAAAAATAACTAGACTTAATCTGCCTTACGGAATTCAAGTGGTTCTTAAGTCATTGAATTCTCGAAATATTGGTGAAGGCAGGGTATTGCTTAAAAGCATACATCTGAATGAGAAAAAAAATGATAATTCAACCTTGGATAAGTACTCACATTTAATTGTTTCCCAAAGTGGTTTAGGCTCCTTTAATAATTCAAAGAAAAAACAGTTTTTTTCGGCGAACGGAATCAAGAATGTTTACCCTTACGATTTTGGTACTGACAGCGGATTTGGAGCATCTTTCGACTCTCGCGCTTTTGAAAAGGTACTTCAGGCAATTTTCTTATATTATACAGATCCACGAGTGGATTCTAGCGCAGTCCGAGAAGTTGTTGCAAGTGCAAAACAAGAACTATTGTCACATAATGAGTCTTCCTCCAGAATATTATCTGACACATTGGAATATTATACAACCGGCAAAAAAAATGATCTGAATATATCTGTGAAAGATTTGGATACATTAAGTGTAAGATCAGTCAGGAATTACTTTATAGAAAAATTTGCCGTTACAAGTAATACAACGTTTATAATAGCTGGTTCATTTAATCTACCCGAATATATAGCGTTAATTAATAAATATTTGGGTAGTTTGCCCAAAAGGGAAATACTTTCTTCACAGACTGGCGCAGAAAGCATTGTTAAACGTTCACCCAAAGTTCAGAATATCGTAGTAAAAAGTGATAAGATTAAGGGGGATAGTGGCGAAGTTCGTTTAAGATTAGAGGGAGTACTTGACTTTTCCCCAGCTAACAAGATAATGCTCGATATAATAAACGGATATTTAGAAATTCAAATGTTTGAGAGGCTACGTGTAGTTGAAAAAGGAGTGTATAGTGTATCAACAAGCGCTTCTATCTTGCCAAATTCTCCATCAAAATTTTTCGTTGATATCGCCTTTAGCTGTGCCGCTTCAAACGTTAATCGACTTATTAATGCTGCCAAGGAAGAAATTGAGAAGGTGCGTGAATTCGAACTCAGCAGTGACTTTTTAATGCGGTGCAAGCTTCAGTTGACCAGCAGCTATCAGCAAAATCTTACCTCCGAATTTTTTTGGATCGAAAGTATGGAAAATCAACTTCGAAGTAACAGATCTTATAAAGAGGTTCTAAGCGAAGCAAAAATAATTGATCAGCTAAGCTCTTCTGACTTGCTAGAATTTGCAAAGGCAAATTTAGATACAAGAAACATGAGCCAATATGTTCTTTCAGCAAATAAGTAAGATGGTTAATTACAGTCAGAAACTTATTATGAGCAAGCATATGGATATAGTGAAATATGGCCTAGGTTTCATTTTGTTCATTAACTTGATTTTATTAACCTCAATATCGCGCGCCCAAAATGCTCAAACTGCATCTTCAAAGTTCGACCATTTGGAATCCTTTGCGCCGTTCACATATCCTATACCTAATTCAAGCTTAAGAGCGGCAGACGGTAAACCTAGTATTAACTATTGGCAGAATAGAGCAAACTATAAAATCAATGCGGTACTAGATGAAGTAAAGGAATCACTACAAACTACGGTAAAAATCTTCTATGTTAACAATTCAACATCGGATTTACCCTTTATTTGGTTGCAAGTCGAACAGAATAAATATAGCGACTTAATACTCGATGTTCAATCCGCTCGTCGTGGGGGACTAAACATCTCAAAGGTAACTTATGGGAAAAATGGCAAAAGGGCGAAATATGAGCTTTACGGGACACGTATGAAAATTCTACTTGATAAACCGATTAAAAGCAAAGGTGGAACGATTTCATTTACAATCGACTACAATTTTAATATTTATGAAAGCCAGAGAAGGGGTGGAATTTTACGTCTTCATGATAATAGAGTGTTTCAGATCGCTCAGTGGTACCCCAGAATGTGTGTCTATGATGATTTGACAGGTTGGAATACATTGCCTTATATAGGCACAGGAGAATTTTACCTCGAATATGGAGACTTTGACGTTTCAATAACAGTTCCTGCAAATCATATTGTCGCGGCTTCTGGCGCATTGATAAATCCTAACTTTGTGCTTTCAGACCTCCAGTCCAAAAGATTACAGATTGCAAGTAAAAGTGACACTACAGTTTCTATTCAAACACAAGAAGAATCCAAAAAAGAAACGAAGTTTAAAACTACGGGTACAAAGACTTGGAAGTTCAAATTGATTAATGCTAGAGATTTTGCATGGGCGTCTTCTTCATCATTCATTTGGGATGCTGCAATGATAAATCTACCATTGGGGAAAAAAGCCCTGGCAATGAGTATGTATCCTAACGAACGCGGGAGTAAAATGGTTTGGAATAGGTCGACGGAATTTGTAAAAGCTAGCATTGAGTTCTATTCAAAACATTTTAATAGCTATCCATATCCCGTTGCTACAAATGTTGCTGGAAGATATGCGGGAATGGAATATCCAGGGCTGTCATTTACAATGTACAATTCTGACACTACACAATTGTGGGAAATAACCAATCATGAGTTCGGCCATACGTGGTTTCCTATGATAGTCGGGTCGGACGAGCGAACATATGCTTGGATGGATGAAGGCATGTGCACCTTCATTAGCGAGTTATCAAACCAGAATTTCAATGGCGGGGAATTTTACACTGACAAAGAGGGTCTGTCACTAAAAAATGTTTTAAGGCAGATAGACGAAACTTCTAAAGACAACAGTATGCAACGCCCAGACGTTAGCGGAGATGAAAATTTAATATATTCTAAACCTGCTCTCGGGTTGAAGCTTTTAAGAGAAATCATAATTGGAAAAATAAGATTCGACTCGGCTTTCCGTGAATATATCAAAACTTGGGCTTACAAACACCCAACACCTTTTGACTTTTTTAGGTTTCTAGAAAATCATTGTGGAGAAAATCTCAACTGGTTCTGGCGAGGATGGTTTTATAACAATTGGAAGATAGATCTGGCAGTAACGAGTATAACTACTTTTAAAAGTAATCGCACTAAAATAACCCTTGAATGCCTTGGAAAACTGCCAATGCCGTTCAGCTTGGAAGTCGAAATGATTAATGGAGAAAAAAAGACTTTTAGCTATCCTGTAGAATTCTGGCAGACGGGCGGCAAAAAGTTTGTATTTCTAGAGATACCTTTTAAAGAAATTAAATCTGCAACGATTGACCCTAAACAGGATCTGCCCGACTCAAATTTTGAAAATAACAAATACTTCGTTCTAAAATAAGTAGAAATGCGGAATAAAGATTTAGGTTAAAATAGTTGATAATTAGAAAGGGAAACTGCTGGATGGTAAGTCCTTTTTATCTTTTTTATTTTATAAAAATGCCCCTTAATTCCCCGGTGGAGTATAAAGGGGGTGCTATCTTGGCTTCATCAAATATGAATTTTATGAAAATAGATTTTGAAAACGCCAATTTTAAGGATTTTGAGAACATCCCTGGTCTTTGATCCTTATGCCTGGGCAGATTTATGGAGCGAGTATGTAGATTATAAAACTTTACGGGGATAGATGAATTACAGGTTCGAAGTGCAGAGTGGCTGTGGGGGCCTGAAGTTAAACTGAAAGTGCCGGGCATTGAACGGCAGGATTTTGTGAGTTTGGTCAGTAATGATTACCTGGGTTTTACGCAGCATCCCAAGGTCAAAGAGGCCGCAATAGCAGGAATTGAAAAGTATGGTTCCGGTGCGGAGCCTCTCCTGCTATTGGTGGCCACTATGATTTTTCACGCGGAGCTGGAAATGAAGATTGCCAGGTTTTTTAAGCGAGATGACTCAATTACCTTCACTATGTAGTCAGCGAGCTGGTACGTGGATTAAAATGATAGAAAACCGATTAATAAAATTAAATGGGAACAAATGATAAACAAACAACGCGTAACAACCGAACAACTTGTAGACTACTTCTGGGAACAGGCAAAGGAACAACCACAGAAAAAGTCAAAGTAGACTTTCATGAGGATTTATTTAAGCTCTACCGCAATGGAGAAGCAGAACTAAATGTAGTCGAAGAATGGCCTTTGTGATAATTTTTTTTCGCATTAACTAAAGCAAAATTATAAAAACCACCACAAAAAAATAGGGCTTTAATCAGTTATAAAGATGGGTTAATATGGTGCTGGGCCGTAGCAGATTCCTATGGCCTTTTTTTGGCGTTAATCGGCTGTATATCAATTAATAATAATTAAAAATAATCTCGAATTTAGTTTAGTTGGTGCCTGTTTTCTACATAAGTTTGCATTGCTTATTCCTGCATGGGGTAATGCAGCGCACGAAGCGCATGTAAAGCAATCCCTTACCTATAACGATGAAAAAAAAACATTTCAAATTAACCGATCAACAAAAACATGAATTAAAATTAGCCACAGTAAATTACTTTCAAAGTCTAACAACTAAACCTCTGGGCGCCGCTGCCGACGATTTAATGAAACCCGATGCCCTGGTGCCCCGTTTGAGGGAAAGCGGAGTGTACCTGCTGGAGCCAGATTCTATAATGAACGAGGCGCATTTCCTGAATTCTGGCCTGGCCATTCTTTTTACCATAGACCCTGGTACGGGTCAACTAAAGGTGCTGTACATTTGGGAGCCGGAAAGCATAATTATGCTGGTAGATGAATTTCTGGATAGACTGCGCAATACCGAGTACTATATTCAACTGACCGAAGATTCGGAAACGGTGAGCATCAGTAATACCTGTATGGACTATATTTCCGATAAGCATCCGGTATTTAATCAGCTGACCCGTAAGATCCAGAGCCTGAAGTCTAAAAAATCGCGTCTGCATAAAGACATTTTGCTGATGCTGGATAAGAAATTCAGGTATTGTGAGCTTAAGAAAAAATTTCCGGGCTTGTTTGTAGATGGCGAGTGCAGGTTATCTAATGTGCACGTTTGCGGTTTTTTGGGTATCTCGGAGACTACTTTGATCGATGCAAGAAAGATCTGCCCGGATGAATAACAATTTTGCGGCATTCTGGTCGCTGTAAAATGGTCTGGTAACCACTCGATCTGTTTTTAGCCCTGCACGTGCAGGGCTATTTTTGTATCATGATAAACGGGAACAAAACAGGTAATGAACAGTTGCAAATGGTTGTATATGTGAAAAGCAAAGGGAGAGGCAATCTGGTATTGAGTGCTGCCGGCCAGGTTGTAGAGTTGCCGCAGGTGCTGGATGTGCTGAAGCTGGTGGCAGGGTTGGAGCAGCTGCGGCTGGCCATAAATGCCGGTGGGGGTACGTATACAGAATTTGCGCTGAACGGCGCCATGTGGAGTGAGGAGCTGCTGTGCTGCAGGTGCCTGGGCGGCTGGGTTTATCTGGAGCTGTTGCAGCACCGGGAGAGGATTTGTTTTAATTGGAAAGGAAATGTAAAGGAGTTTGATGCGGCGGTCAGATGGATGGCCGGTCGGTTCGTTTCAAGGAAGCGGAACTGAGAAAAAAAGAGTGTAATGAATCCCGGAATAGTAATTTAAATTTTATACAAAAATGGGAAAATACGTAAAAGGTATCCTGGGAGCAATCTCCGGATTAGTAGGTACGGTGGTAGGCGCATCGTGGAGAGACATTAATTATTTCCGAAGCAGGCCTAAAAAATCAACTAAGGCGCCGAGTTTGGGCCAGATTACGCATCGTGCGGGATTTTCGCTGATGACGGATTTTATGAACGGCGATATCGCTTCGGTCTTTAACATCGGTTTTCAGGCACAGGCCAATAAGATGACGGCTTTCAATGCTGCGTTTTCTGCGAACATGAAGCATGCGATAACAGGGGTTTATCCTGCACTGGTAATCGATTACCCTGAGTTTGTATTGGCTAAAGGCAATTTGCTTGCTGCGCCTTTCATCGGGATGGCAACTACCGAGGATGCGCAATTGGATCTGAGCTGGGAAAATAATGCCGAGGTGGGCAGTGCCAATAATACCGATTTGGCAACGATAGCGGTTTATAACCCGGATAAGGGGCAGTGGGGCATTAAGCAGGGTGCGGCCGCAAGGTCTGTAGAGTCATTTGACTTTGCTGTGCCGGCCATGTGGAGCGGCGACAGCGTTTATGTCTGGTTGTTCTTTGTGAGAGCGGATAAGAAGAAGGTTAGCGACAGTGTCTATGTTGGGAGTGCGGTGGTTCAGTAATAGTAAAAAATGGTGCTCTCTTCGGGAGCTGCATATCTTAAGCTTCGCAAAAGAAACGCTATGCTCCCTCTGAGACACCATTTTTTAAGGATACCAAAGTTTGAAAGAAGGGGGTCTGAACCACAGCCCCCTTTTTAATGAGGAAATGAGTTTATGTAAGGAGGATATATGAAGACGATTTTGACAGGCAGTTTGTTTTACTTGCTGCGGGTTTTGAATGAGGTTAGGAAGGAGCATAGGTTGATGGGTGTGCTGATGTTGCTTTGGAGTTTGATCACGGCTTTTTTCAGCAATCCGGAGATGAGTGCGGGGATTAATGAGAGTGTGCCGCTGATGGTGGTGCTGAGTTTGATCTGTTTTATGATGCTGGTGCATTTGTGCTGGTGGTTGCTGAATAGGTTTTGGTTGCGGGTGGGTCTTCCCGGGTTGGGCTGTATGGTAATTTTATTTGGAGGGTTAACTTCATGGCAACAGGTGGTTTTGTATTGGGGCTCTTTTGCACTTTTGCTGTTATCGGCAATAGGGTGCCTGGCGGCGGTAATGTAGATCAGGTACTTTCTATAGCGCAGGCTGAGGTTGGTGTTCGTGAAGTTGGGCAGAATGGCGGCAAAAGGGTTACTGAATATCTGGCTTATACGGGTATCAGGGTTCCGGCTCCGTACTGTGCGGCTTTTGTTTCCTTCGTGTTTTGGAAGGCGGGGTATGCTGTGCCGAGAACTGCATGGTCGCCTGCGCTGTTTCCTGCTGGCAGGCTAGTTGGCTCTGGTTCGTTAGGCTCTGGTTCGGTTCGGCATGATGGCAAGGGTTTGGTATTTGGGATTTATTTTCCGGACTTGAAAAGGATTGCACATGTGGGCTTGGTAGAATCGGTAAGAGGAGATTGGCTAACGACCATTGAGGCCAATACGAATGTGGAGGGAAGCCGTGAAGGGCAGGGTGTTTACAGGCGCCTGCGGCATAAAAGGACCATTGCGAAATATGCGAATTGGTTATAGGGTTTTTTTGGATTTAAATAATGGCAAGGTATAAAAATGGAATAAATGGCCCGGTATCGGGTAAGGTGGGTACCGTGGTAGCGGCAAGCTGGAGGGGTATAGATTATTTAAGGTCGGTATCTGATACCAGGAATGTAAAATGGACGGAGGCGCAGGTGCTTCAGCGTTTGAAAATGGCCGCGGTAATGGCATGGCTAAAGCCCCTGCTGGTGGTGATCAATATTGGTTTTCAGGCTTTCAGGGAAAAGAAAACGCCGCTGAATGCTGCGGTGTCTTATCATTTGAAGGAGGCGCTGAAGGGTGAGCCTCCAGAGTATGAGATTGATTTTAAGAAGGCGATTTTTAGTATCGGGGTTTTGCTGGTCTCTTTTGTGAGGGAGGTTTTGGGCATTGGTAATGCGTTGCTGCACCTGAAGTGGGAGAACGGGGTAGAGACTGCTTATAGTGCTCCCGGCGATCGGGCTACCTTCATTGTTTATAATAAGGCGAGGGAGCGCTTTGTGACTTTTGAAAATGAGGCGGTTCGTGCCGATGGGGAAGCTACATTACAGCTACCGGAAGAGTTTGAGGGAGACACGGTGCATTGCTACATGTTTTATGTAGGGGGTAAAATGGTGAGTACGAGTTCATATTTGGGAGAAGTAGTGGTGGCCTGATTTTATTGGGCTTACATAACGCATAAGATACTAAAGTACATGCTTACTTATTCTTGTGAAGTTATGTAAGCCTGATCAGGATGATTTGGCATGTCTTGTATCGTATATTTTAATTCTCCTTTTACAATAAGTGGTTTTAGATATGAAACCTGTAGGTGTTTTACATGCCGTCCTATTAGTGCAGACAGTTCTTTTACTGTAAATGGCCTTACTTTACATATTTGTAATATCAGTTGTTCTATATCTTGTCTTGCTCCGCTTCTTTTTCCTAAATGCGTAAGAAGGTTTCTTATTTCTTTCGGTAAGCTTTCAAGAAGAACTTCTTTTTCCTCCTTATCTTGCAAGGTCTCCTCCTTATCTTGCAAGGTCTCTTCCTTATCTTGCAAGGTTAATAAGTTTGGTCCAGGTGTATAATATGTCATTCTACTCTTCCCATTGGCGGTTAGAAGATTGACATCTCTTAATGCTCTTAGGTCTGTACTTGCTTTAAGTATATCTGCCCCACTTAATTGCCTGTAAGTTGCATTATCTATAGCTCCTACTTCTTTCACAAAAACTAAAGCTTGTTTCTGGTGATCATTTAATGATATACCTGAGAAACTATTAAGCCATCGAATATCAATTTCGCTCAGAAAATGATGAAGAAGGAGACGGGCGGAAAATTGGTTCTCCTGATGGTCAGATTCAAAAGTAGGTGCTACCATACCTGCCTGTTGCATGAGTTTTCTCATTGTACGAATTCCACTTCCCTTAGTTTCAGCAAGGTTAGTTTCATGAAAAATAGCTGCAACGAATGGATTTCGTTGATTAGAACCTGGATCTCCAAGCTGGTCTTCTGGTTTAAGTGAGTAGCCAGGGTTTTTAATTTCGATTCGATTACCATATCTAATGATCTGAATCGGTTGGTTGACCTTAAAGGATCTATGGATGAATGCATTTACCAAAGCCTCCCGAAGCACACGGCCAGGCAGGCCAATGGTTGAAGCCTGAATTTGACCTTCTGGCAATAGAAATCCCTTGGGTAAATCATCAGCTATTGCATTATATGCTCGTTGGATCAATAATATTAAGGAGCCTCGCATGTCAATTGTTGTGAACCGATCATCTGGGTTTGCTACCCATTCATTTCCGGGAACTCTAATATAGTCTACCCTAAGTGCTGGTAACAGTCTTCGTTGGCCTACCGAAGTGCCAAACACCAAAAGCCCTGCATAAGTTAGATGATTTGAATCATTGTCTTTTTTTAAACAGCCTAATGCGATCAATAGATCAATATCAGAATAATTGAGTTCCTCAGCATAAGGATTAACTTTCGATCTAAGATTTCTGTATTGTCTGATTGCATTTTCGTCGATATCTTCAATAGAACTACCCCTAACAATGGAGGTGTCGAAAGTCTCACTATGGTTAAAAAATAGATGAAGGTCATCTTCAGAACATCTTTGGTCTGTAGGGCCAATTCTTCGAAAGGCGCCTTTAGGTAAGCCCTCATTTTTAAAAAATAGTGGTTTTTGACTTGTTTGGAGTTCTGCAATAAAGATGTTAAGTACGTTTTTGCCATTAACCTGTTCTACAGTGATTTCTGGTCTGACAGGTATATTAAATATTGAGGCACATTGGCTAGCGAGATCACTTTGGAGTTTGTCTGGATTATCAACACCTACAACAATGTACTGCGGAAATAAGGACATTTCATCAGCTGTAATTCCCAACAAAATATTCCCGCCATTTAAATTTGGTTCGTTTGCAAAGGCGCATACAGATTGTAAAATAGACTTATCGATTGAGGAGCCACGCTTTACCTCTATACGTGAGGTCTCATCTGTCATATTTAAGAGATTGATCAGCTCAATAGCAGACTCCATATAATGATATTAGTTATTCAAAGATAACGAAAGACTTTCAAAACACCTGAAACATCATTTTCGGATAATTACCTCTCAGATTCGAAAAATTTAGTGAGAGGGGCACGAGTTCGTATTTGGGAGAAGTAGTGGTGGCGTAAATTATTGCGATGACTTGATGTGTTTGATGATCCTTACTGCATGGTCTCTGGAGTTTTCAATGAACCAAAGGTGTGTATCCATGCCGCCGCAGACAACGCCGGCCAGGTACATGCCTTTGTTATTGGTTTCCATAGTTTCGGGATCGTGAGTGGGTTGAAGCCGCTCGTCTTTGGAAAGTTCTACACCCAGCTTTTCCAGAAAGCTGAAGTCTGGCTGGTAGCCGGTAAGTGCCAGTACATGGTCGTTAGGGATGGTTAGCGGGCCCTCGGGTGTAATGATGTCTACCGATTTTTCATGAACAGCCGACAGAGCGGAATTGAAGTGGGCGGTAATGCTGCCTTCGCTGATGCGGTTGATGATGTCTGGCCGTACCCAGTATTTTACCCTTTTGCTGATGTCTGCTCCTCTGACAACCATAGTGACACGCGCTCCTTTTCTGTAGGTTTCTAAGGCGGCATCGACTGAAGAATTGCTAGCGCCGACTACGACCACGTCCTGATAAGCGTAATAATGCGGGTCTTTATAGTAGTGCTTTACTTTGGGCAGGTCTTCGCCGGGGATGCCTATATGTGTTGGCAGGTCGTAGAAGCCGGTACATACGATTACTTTTTTGGCGAGGTAGGTGTCTTTATCGGTAGTGATCTGAAAGTGTTCCTTTTTTTCGACTGATGTTACCGCTTCGAACAACCGGATGTTTAAACTGAATTTGAGGCTGACCCTCCGGTAGTATTCTAAAGCTTCGGCTCTTGTTGGTTTTGGATTGACAGATACGAAGGGAACCCCGCCGATTTCCAGCTTCTCGGAAGTGGAAAAGAAGGTCATGTTTTGAGGGTAATTATACAAAGAGTTTACCAGGCAGCCCTTATCGGCAATTACATAGGACAAACCTTCGTGCTGTGCTTCAATGCCGCAAGCCAATCCTATCGGGCCTGCTCCTATTATAAATATGTCTAAAACCTTCATCTGCTTTGCCTGTGGTGGCAAATATACTATTTTAACAAATCTTAACACTTCTGAAATTAAACCATCGGGCTCGTTTTCATTCTATCTACTAAAACAAGAATGAAAACCATGAGAAAACTAATTTTTACAGCTATTCTATTCATCAGTATGGGTACAATGGCATTTGCACAGGACGGTACGCACAAGGCTAAGAAAACTCCTGAAGAGAAGGCACAAAAGCTAACTGCTTCTCTGGAAAAGAAACTTACACTGACCGCTGATCAAAAAACTAAGATCTATGCGATTAGCCTGGAAGGCTTGAAGAAAGTAGAGGCTGGTAAGGTAGAAGGACAGAAGCCCGATAGGGCGGCGATGAAGGCGGAGTTGGAGAAACGTGACGGACAGATCAATGCGTTGTTGAACGACAATCAGCGCAAACTATATGGAGAATGGAAAGCGGAGAAGATGAAGTCTATGAAGAAACACGGAAAGCGTGGTGAGAAAAAAACTGACAAGGTCTAAACAGATCTTGTAGTAATGGGGGTGATTGAAAAGGCAGCTAGCGATAGCTGCTTTTTTTATGGCCGTGATTTTACGGGCAAAATTATTTAATTTGCTGCTTTTGAAGAACCTGGTATGAAGCGTTTAATCTATTTTTTCTTTTTGATGTGTATTGGCTTTAACGCCGGTGCGCAAATCAATACTGCTGTTAAAAGCCCAAAGCATCCTTTCGCACGTTTGATGCGAACTACCCAACCTGTTGTGGGTACGGTAATGCTGCTTCCTGCAATGACTTTGAAGGCGCAGAAGAAGTCTTCATTCGGTGTAGAAGATGCCCTGGTTTTAAATAGGGCCGGGTATGATGTGGCCATTCTGGATTACAGAATCGGGCCGGACGTTAGGGCAGAGGCGTTTCGTGAAAAGATTTTAAAGAATGTAGAAAGCGCCTACCGTTTATTGCGTGAAAAGCGCAGTGGTTTGGGCTTGAGGGGTACTTTGTTGAACATTAAGGGTGTTGGTGCGGGTGGTTACCTGGCGGCTAGTCTGGTTGCAGGATTGACCGAGGAGGAGCAGCCGGATCATTTGGAACTGGTGTCGCCTGCTTATATGGATGAGAAAATAAAGGGTACTGTTTTTCCGGCGGTCATGCCTCCGCTTCATCCTAAAGCAAAATTGAACATTACGTTTGCGAAAACTGATCCGGAAAGCTGGGTTAGGAGCGGTGCTGAATACCAGAAGATCTGGAAGGGTTATGAACCGCTGAGTGGTGTGAATCCGGCGGCGGTTTCTACTGAGGGTTACAGCAGGCCCCGCCATGATGAAAAAGTGGCTGCGGTGGCTAAGGCTAAATATGATCTGGTCATGCTGGGGAATTCCATTACCAATAATTTTGATAAACCGGAATATAAAGGGGTATGGGATCAGTTCTTTGCTTCACGCAATGCCTTAAATTTGGGGTTTAGCGGTTACCGCACTGAAAACCTGATCTGGAACATTGAGCATGGTGAATTGGAGGGGCAAGCTCCAAAGGTGCTTGTACTGGAGATTGGTACGAACAACATCGATGAAAAGAATTATCCTACGCGCCATACGGCCGCTCAGCTTGCCGGTGGGATGGAGGCTATAGTTAAACTGGTAAGGCAAAAACTTCCGGCTACCAAGATCATTATGCTTAGGTGTTTTCCGGGAGCTTATGGTGGCCCCAATCCGACTTCGCACAGGGCAATACTGGAACGGGCTTCGGATCTGGTGGCTGAACTTGCCGATGGTAAGGATATTTTTTACTGTGATGTGAACCATGTGTTTTTAAATTTCGACGGTTCGATTAATAAGGAAATGATGCCTGATTATCTGCACCCGAGCCCTGCCGGGGCAAAGCTATGGGCACAGGCTATGGAGCCATTGTTGGCTCAATTGATGGGCGATCAGTCTAAGGACACAGACAAGCCTTCAAATACTGCGATAGTTCCGGTGTCTAAACTGGAAAACGACAGCTATAACTGGTGGGATCGCCATGCGGAAGTGCTGAAGATTAAAAAGGCGGTTGATCCGGAAATTGTACTGATCGGAAATTCGATTACCCATTTTTGGGGCGGGGTGCCGGCGCTTGTCGATAATGCGGGGAAACCGCGGAAGCCTAATGGCCCTTCGGCCTGGGATTCTGTATTCGGCGGGCGCAGGGTACTCAATTTAGGGTTCGGATGGGACCGCACACAAAATGCATTGTGGCGGCTGGATCACGGGGAACTTGACGGTCTTCACCCCCGTACGGTAATTATAGATATCGGGACCAATAATACAAGTGAGACTGAAAATGCCAGGATGAATACGCCTGAGGAAATTGTGGCCGGTATTGCGCAGGTGTGTTTGAGGGTTCGCTCTAAAGTGCCGGGTGCAAAGATAATTGTGATGGCTATTTTTCCGAGAGAGCAGGATCCGAAGCATCCAAGGAGGCTGATGATTGCGCAGATCAACAAAGTGCTGGAACGTTTCGCTAAAGAAAATCAGTTGACTTTTGTAGATATAGGCCCCAGTATGCTGGCCGCAGACGGGAGTTTTTTACCGGGAATGATGCTTGATTTCACACATCCTGGAGAGAAGGGCTACCAGGTATGGGCTGATGCTATTCGGAAGT
>DATFQH010000279.1:0-3807 GCA_035264385.1 Pedobacter sp. | reverse complement strand
CTTGGATACCCCTGGTCACAAAGACTTTGCCGAAGACACTTACCGTACACTTTCTGCAGTAGACAGTGTGATTCTTGTAGTGGACTGTGTGAAGGGTGTAGAGGAACAAACTGAAAAGCTGATGTCTGTGTGCCGTATGCGCAACACCCCGGTGATCATCTTCATCAATAAGATGGACCGTGAGGGTAAAGACGCGTTTGATCTGCTGGATGAAATAGAAAATAAACTGAACATCAGTCTTTGTCCGCTTTCCTGGCCAATAGGTCAGGGCCACACCTTTAAAGGCGTATACAGCATCTACAATAAACACCTCAACCTGTTCGAACCCGATAAATCAAAGATCAGCGAACCGGTTATCGAGGTAAGTGACCTCAACGATGAAAACCTGACCAATTTTCTGAAGACCAGAGAACTTGATGGACTAAAAAGTGACCTTGAACTGGTACATGGTGTATACGGCGACCTGGATAAAAGTCTTTATACTGAAGGGCTTCTGGCTCCGGTATTCTTTGGCAGCGCAATCAACAACTTTGGGATCAAAGAACTGCTGGATACATTTATCAACATTGCACCGAGCCCTAGGGGCCGCGAGGCAGAACAACGTGAAGTAGCAGCAGAAGAAAAGAACTTTTCAGGATTTGTATTTAAAATACATGCCAACCTGGACCCTAAACACCGGGACCGGATTGCCTTTATGAGGATCTGCTCGGGTAAATTCGAACGCAATAAATTCTATTACCATACCCGTCAGGACAAGAAGCTGAAATTTTCCAATCCAATGGATTTCATGGCCAACGAAAAAAGTATTGTAGAGGAAGCCTGGCCCGGCGATGTGGTAGGCCTGTATGACAGCGGCAATTTTAAAATAGGAGATACCCTTACTGAAGGAGAGAAACTTCAATTTAAGGGCATTCCGAGCTTTTCTCCTGAAATATTTAAGGAACTGGAGAATAGAGATCCGCTGAAGACAAAACAGTTGGAGAAAGGCATACAACAACTCACAGAAGAAGGAGTGGCGCAATTGTTCACTATGCAGCCCGGAAACCGAAAGGTAGTCGGTGCCGTGGGCGAGCTTCAATTTGAGGTAATCGCATTTCGTCTTGAACATGAATACGGTGCTAAAGCTGCGTTCAGGATGCTGAGCTACACCAGATCTAACTGGGTTACGTCAAAAGAGAAAAGCAAACTCGCAGAGTTCCTGAAGCGGAAACAACAGCACATCGGTGAAGACAAAGACGGTAACCCGGTTTACCTCGCTGATAACGAATTCATGATCAATATGACCATGCGCGATTATCCGGATATCGAATTCCACAAAACTTCGGAATTTAAATAACAGCCATTTAAGACTATAGTGAGAAAGTATAGGAAAGCGTACCTCCAAAAAAGCAGGCACGCTTTCTGCATCAAGACAAGACCTCGTAACTCCTGAAAGGAATTAGGCCAAAAGCTTGTGAATCGCTTTATGCGTTTTTTCGAATTTAAACTGTGACAAGACCTCTGCCATTATACCTTGAATCTGTTCATTGCACAGATTTCCGATACTCCCTTCATGCGTATGATTCAGTTCCATATCCGGATTAAAGGTTCCGTTCTCGATCGACTCACCTACAATTTTATAAGCCTCTCTAAAAGGAGTTCCTTTTAAAGCCAGCTCATTTACAACTTCTACACTAAACAGATAAGCGTACTTTTTATCATTCAAAATCCCATCCTTCACCGTGATATTTTGTAACATAAAAGTGGTCATTTCCAGGCACTCATTCAATGAAGTAATCGCAGGAAAAAGATTTTCCTTCAGCAGCTGAAGGTCACGGTGATAACCTGAAGGCAGGTTGGTGGTCATCATGGCAATTTCGTTAGGCAAAGCCTGGATCTTATTGCAGCGTGAGCGGATCAGTTCAAACACATCAGGATTTTTCTTGTGCGGCATAATGCTGGAACCTGTAGTCAGCTCATCAGGAAAACTGATGAACCCAAAATTCTGGTTGATAAACAAACATACGTCCATGGCCATTTTAGCCAGCGTAGCCGCTACCGACGACATGGCCTGGCCCAATATCCGCTCGGTCTTACCTCTGCCCATTTGGGCGTAAACCACATTATAATTCAGACTTTCAAAACCCAGAAGTTCAGTGGTCATGGTACGGTTCAGCGGAAAAGAAGAACCATACCCCGCAGCCGAACCCAGAGGATTCTTATTACAAACTTTCCATGCAGCGAGCATGAGCTCCATATCGTCTGCAAGGCTCTCCGCATAAGCGCCAAACCACAAGCCAAAAGAAGAAGGCATAGCAATCTGCAGATGCGTATAACCAGGCAATAATTTGTCTTTATGTAACTTGCTTAAAGCGATCAGCTGATCAAACAATACCGAGGTATTGCCAGTCATTTCCTCAATACAGTTTCTGAAAAATAGCTTCAGGTCAACCAAAACCTGGTCGTTTCGAGAGCGTCCGCTGTGGATCTTCTTACCTGCATCACCTATGCGCTGGGTAAGCATCCATTCCACCTGCGAATGCACATCCTCCACAGTATCTTCAATCACAAAATCTCCGGCTTCTATTTCGGCATAAATGTTTTTTAATTCTTTTTGAACAGCCGAAAGTTCTTCAGCCGTCAGCAGCCCAATGCTTTCCAGCATTTCTACATGTGCCAGTGAGCCCAACACATCAAAAGCAGCCATCTGCAGGTCCAGTTCGCGGTCTTTGCCTACAGTAAAAGTCTCAATATTCTTATTTACGTTTACGTTTTTTTGCCAGATCTTCATGTTGCAAAAATACAATAAATACTTAGAGTACGATGGCGATGTTAGATCTCGATGATCATCGGATGATCACTTAAAGTCAGTGTAACTGAATTTGCATTTTTTATGATGCTTACAGGTGAGGCGCTCAGGATAGGATCGTAAATACTTCCGGATGAAACCGCTTGTTCAAAAGTGATCTTTACCTCATCTGAGCCACTCACCCGTTCAGACCAGACCACCAGCGCAAATTTTCCATTACTTTTCTGAAGCAGCAGCTGATGCGCAGTCTCTGGTAAGCGGGCGATTGCGTAAGCCAGTTTTCCGGGCTTTACCTCTGAAGACATCTTATGCTCAGTACCGGCCAGAATACTTGTCATATTGTGCAGATAAAGTGCAGATTTACGAGGCGTATAATCCGGTTTATAAAATCCGAAGCTTTGATTTCCCGCCTCGTCCGACCTGTCCCTCAATAAGTAAAGAGCTGTGTAGCTCCATCCTCTGGCAAACTGGGAAAGATAAAGATTCAGAAACACCCGGGCCTGCTTTTCCTCTGTCAGCCCGCCGCCTATCGTTGCTCCGGTCTCTGTAGTGACCCTTGGTAGTTTCTCCAGCGCATCGCCCTCATATCCCTTGAACTTAGCCCTCCAGGTATTGCCGTAATTCCCATACAGTCCGTCCACCTTACACAGTTTGCTAGGATCGGCAGCATTCCAGGTCT
The DNA here is from genome assembly GCA_035264385.1 of Pedobacter sp. GTDB lineage: Bacteria > Bacteroidota > Bacteroidia > Sphingobacteriales > Sphingobacteriaceae > Pedobacter. The sequence goes on along the minus strand of DATFQH010000279.1, from coordinate 340 downwards.
GGTTATCATACAGTCCCGGATTAGACGGGTGCATAAAATAATTGTGGCAATTGGCGTAGTCTGCGTATTTAGTACCATCTGGCATCAGTGTACCGGCGCCCCTCGGTATTTCCAGGAACTGCAAGCCTGTATTGTCCGTCTGCGCCCCGTTCTCACTCAGGCTCCAGACTGGATATTTCTTTAAATCAGTGTCTTTTTTTATCGCTTCGTATAAATCCTTTTGCACTTGCGCCACAGGCATCCATGTCTGGTCCTTTCCTCCTTCAGCACCCTTATATTTAATGCCCCAGTTGTTGGGCTCATTCAGACCCTCAAAAGCAAGCAGAGCACCCGCATCCGA
>DATFQH010000278.1:0-4754 GCA_035264385.1 Pedobacter sp. | reverse complement strand
TTCAAAGTACGGTTTTGAAGTAAGACCATAAGACTTAAGATATCTGTAATCCCCAATCTGGTCGTTACCCGTCGTGCCGAAGCTTCCTCTTAGTTTACCTAAACTTAAAAAACCAAGACGGTCCTTGAGCATGCTATTTTCTGTGAATATCCAGGCACTACCAAATGATACAAAACTCCCAAAGCGGTTATCCGGTCCAAATCTGGATGAACCATCTCTTCTCCCGGTAATGTTCAAATATAATTCATTGTTCCAATCGTAACTTAACCGACCAAATCCTGAACCATAACGATATTGACCTTCGATAAATGTATAAAATTTATCCGCTGCCCCTGTTATATTATCTAAGAATGCATCAGAAGTAAAGCCATATGCTTCTATATTCTGTCCATTGTTTCTTGCATCCTGCAATGTTGCGCCAAGCATGACACCTAAGTGATGATTGCCAAAATCCCTTTCATATGTTGCTTGAGATTCAACTATCCAAGACTGACGTTTATTATTTACAATATACGAACGTCCAGTCGAACTACTATAAAGTTCACCGGGAGGAATTGCAGCAATTGGGAATTTGGATATGCCTTCCGATCTCGAATCAGTGAAACCAAAACTGGTTTTAAGATTTAAGCCTTGTAAAATTCGATAACCTACACTCAAATTAGAAATAAGGCTATTTATTGTATTAGCATTTGTTTTTCTTAAGACAGCCATTGGATTATTAAAGAAGTAGAGAGGTATACTTTCGCCTAAAGGGTAGCTTACGGGCCAATTTAACTCGCCGTTTGCAGTTAAGGGTGGTGGAGCATTTGGAGATAATGACAATGCATTATTAATATAATTAGAATCATCAAATGTTTTAGATTTAGTGACGCCATAGTCACCTGAAAGATTAATATTCAGTTTTCCATTATCAGATTTATGAACTATCCCAAAATGTCCATTAAGTCTGCTAAACCCGAAATCTCCTGGATATAAGGTGCTTTCTTTGTGATATCCTGTGCCTATATTGTATGAAGTATTTGCCCCACCGCCTGAGGTACCGAGGGTAACATTCGTAATATCCGCAGTTTTCCCTAACAACTCCTCCTGCCAGTTGACATTTCGTGTCGTGTCCCATTCCCCGTTAATGTCAACATGAAAATAACCGGGAGTTATTCCACTATTTTTGAATGCCTCTTTTCTCATCTGAAGGTATTCCGCTGTATTTAATACGTCTAATCTATTGGTCATCTCTCCAAATCCACGATAAATACCAACATCTATATCCGATCCAACAACACTTCCATTCTTTGTAGTGATCAAAACCACTCCATTCGCCCCTCTGGATCCATATATGGAAGTAGCATCCGCATCTTTTAGTACTTCGATACTTTCCACATTAGCAGGATCAATGGTACTTAAAGGATCTAATCCACCATAAGAACCGAAAACTGGTACTCCAACATTCCCTGTGGAAGGTATCGGTTCTGATAAAATTGGAACACCATCAATTACATATAATGGAAATCCGCCTAAAGGTCTCAAGCTATTCTGGCCGCGTATACGTATGGTTACACCTTGCCCCGCCTCACCATTCGAAGGACGAATATCAACGCCGGTCATCCGGCCCTGTAAAGCCATCAGTAAGCTAGTCACCGGTTGCTTCTCTATATCTCTCGCTGTTACTTTAGAAATATTTCCCGTTCTGGCCCTCTCAGTAGTGGTATAATAACCTCCATTGATCTTTATCTCCTCAAGTTCAGCACTCCCAATCTCCAACTTCAGATCCCCCATTTCATTATAAGCCTTAACTTCCTTTGTCTTATAGCCAATAAAACTGATCTGCAATATTGCACGTTCCTCAACGTCCTGAATGAAGAATTCGCCGTTGGTTCCCGTAGTAATACCCCTGTTTTTTCCTTTTACTGACACAGTTGCACCTACTAAAGGCTGATCTGTCTCACTATCTACCACTCTCCCCCGCACATCAATCGCCTGAAATCGGGCAATTATATTTTCCAATAAAGAAGCCTCTTTCTTCGATAAAATCACCGTATTGGCGTTGATCTCATATTCCAGCGGCTGGTCCTCAAAGATCATCTTCAGCACGTCCTTCAGTTCCTGGTTCCTTACATTTATCGTTACTTTTCTAGCCCCCTGCATGGTCGAGTTCGAGAACATAAAGTCATAACCGCTCTGGCTTCTGATCTGTTCCAGTACTTTTACCAATGGCGTGTTCTTTTCCCTCAGGCTAATCTTTTGGGCAAAGCCCGTAGCGCTAACCTGTAGTATCGCTGTGATCAAAATTAGCGTGGTGAGCTTCATAATCAGCAGTAGTTTAGCAATGGCGCACGGTGGCAGCCATAGTTTTTGTGGTAAAACTTTGTACATTTGTTTAGTTCGGTTTAATTCGCTTTGCCGTAGATTTTCCAGATTGCAGGCGCTGCGAGGTTGATAAATAATTTATTACTTGATCCGGGCCAAACAGAAGGTCATTTCAACTCAGTTGAGGTGACCTTTATTTTTGGGCTTCAGATTTCTTCACAATAGGGGCTTTGTTAATTGATTACTGTTACCCTCCTTCCTTCAATTTTAAAGTGAACACCCTTTGTTTTCTCCAATATCACCAGCACCTGGCTAATGTTCTTATTCCGCGACATCGTACCCGTAAAGGTCTCTGTAGTCGCTTTCCCTTCATACACAACTTCTATATTGTACCAGCGCTCCAGCTTCTTCATAATGCTTTCTATCTGCTCCCCGTTAAACCTGAAATACGCATTCTTCCACGATACAAACTCTTCCGGATCTACACTCAGCACCTGCGAGCCGCTATCATTAGAAATTAACTGCTGGTTAGGTTTCAGCACCGCTGTTGTAGCACCCACCGCCGAGTTAAACGACCGTACCCTTACCGAGCCCTCTACCAGCGTAGTCTTGGTAGCAATCTCATCCGCATAACTGTTCACATTAAAATGCGTACCCAATACCTGCACTTCCTGCAGCCTTGTCTTCACAATAAAAGGATGCGCCTTATCCTTCGCCACTTCAAAGTACGCTTCACCATCTAACAATATTTTGCGTTCCCCTCCAGAAAATTTACTCGGAAACTTAATATTTGATGCAGCGTTCAGCCAAACCTTCGTTCCATCCGGCAAAGTAACCTGATAGGTCTGCCCTCTACTCGTACTAGCCGTAAGCAGCTGTCCACCTTTCCCATCTGCACCCTGCAACTCTGATGGAATAAGAGAGCGAACGTCACTACCGTCCGAGTATATCAACGAATCCCCTATTACAACCCCGTTCTTCGCATCACTCAACTCGATCACCTCACCATTAGCCAATGTAATCGTCGCTCCGTTCTTACCCGGCACAATATCATTTTTCGCATACTGAGCCAGCGCGTCATCCATACCCACACCAGAATCCCTATAAGTCGTAAAGAAATAAACCCCCGATATAACAATAGCAATCGCCGCAGCAACCGCAATCTTAGGCCACAGCCTCACAGTTCTTCTATCCTCCCCAATCCGCTGATGAATTACAGCAAGCATCTCCGCCCTGATCGTTTCCATATCAGGCACTTCGAGCTCCTGCCCCCGAAAACCATCACACCAGCTGTTATACTGGGCAATCTCCTCTTCATTTGCCGTCCCATCGCTAATGCGCTCCATCAATAAGAGCAATTCCTCTTTATTCATCATACTTTAATATTCTTCCATAACCATAAGAGTATCCAACCACCCCTACCCCCCAAAGACCTATGAAGTTTTTTTTATTATGAAAAGTAGTTCTTTGGTCACCAATTTACATCATTTAATGACGTAATTCTTTTAGTTTTGAGTAATGAACTGGATTACCCGCGAACGACCCAAGATTGACCGCATCGCTTGCCCCTGGCTGATCAGGAATTTCATCGATAAGGATGCACAGTTTCATTATGTGCCTTTCGATACGGTGATTGAAAGATCAACCGAACTGCAGGCTATTCCCTTTGATGTCGTAGGCGTCGAACTGACACATAAAAATGGTCTCTGCACGTTTGATGCTTTAATTGAAAAGTATAAGCTCGACGATCCTGCCCTGGCTGTTATGGCCCCAATAGTCCGTGGTGCAGACACAGACCAGCACAGTCTGGCAAGTCAGGCTTCGGGTCTCTGGGCCATTGCCGCAGGAATGGCACATAACATTAAAGATGACCAGGAATTACTCCAGGCAGGAATGGTGATCTACGATGCACTATATACCTGGGCAAAACACCTCCAAAACATAAAACATACAGAAAGTCCGGTAGAACAACTCCTTGTGGATGTTTACCAGAAATATCTAAAAAAGGGAACTGCTGGCAAGATCCCCGACTGGGCCACAGAACTAAAAACCATTATTCAAGATCAGATCGACACCAACCTTGCCCTTAGCTTAACAGGGATCTCAAACGAACTGAATGTAAACCCCGCCTACGTATCAAGGGAGTTTTCCAAGTATTTTGACAACCTGTCTTTTGGTGAATACATTCGTAAGCTGAGGATCGAAAAGGCAATTGCCTATATGGAAACTTCTGGCTATTCACTTTCAGAGATCGCTTATCTGACCGGGTTTTCCGATCAGAGTCATTTTACACGCATCTTTAAGCTGGAGACCGGATCAACACCCGCAAATTTCAGGAAAAAACGCACCAGCAAGTAAGTTCTGTACCAAGAGTAAATTCCATTCTATTTTAAGGAGCCTGAATCCCGTAGCCTTGTGGCATGAAAACACAGGCAAACAGAATCCTTATA
>DATFQH010000277.1:0-30690 GCA_035264385.1 Pedobacter sp. | reverse complement strand
GTAGGAAATTCTAAAAATACGACCTGGAATGACAGACGTACTTTCATAGTGCCTAATTCGGTGATGGAAGTCGTAGAAAATGGCACAACAAGATATGTTGAAAATACAGTCCCAATCACGGAGTATTTCGTTTATGATTACTATTATACCGGAAACGGGAGAGCAGTGTCTTATAAAGACCGGATCCTTGACAAGACTTATCTTAAGCTGAGAGATGTAACACTTAGTTATGTACTGCCAAAGCCTCTGGCCCATAAAATTGGTACAGAAAAGGCTGCCATTACTGTTTACGGAAGAAACCTGCTGACATGGCTGCCCGCAAGCAACCGTTATATAGATCCCGAAGTTTCGAATCTGGGAAATGATCTTGCCAGTGAGTTTGGCGAATTTAGGACAGGACCTTCTGTTCGCAATTTCGGCCTTTCCCTGAACTTAACATTTTAACCGCACATCATAACATTAAATAACATATCATGAAAACGATATATAAAACCAGTTTAGCAATCTTCACAGCTGTGTTGCTCAACGGTTGCTCAAAGCTCGACATTAACGAAAGCCCTAATAACCCGTCAATAGATAAGGCTACACCTGAATCTTTATTCCCATCGGCCGTTTTATCTTCCGCAGGCAGAATTGGGGGCGACCTGTCCATCGTAGGCGGCATGTGGGCACAGCTCTGGACCCAGAACAGTGCTTCCAGTCAATACAGAACTATAGATAGCTACAACCTTCAAAATTCATCAGCATTTATTAGCGGACCTTATGTGGAGTTATATTCAGGAGCCCTTGCAGACTATCAGCTGGCTTTGCAAAAAGCTGTTGAAAGCCAGGACTGGCGATATAACCTGATGATTACAGTAATGAAAGCGTATACTTACCAGGTGCTTGTCGATTTGTACGATAAAGTTCCTTATTCAGAAGCAGTTCAGCCTGATGTGTTCCCTCAGCCGAAATTTGAAGATGGATATACTATTTATAAAGCACTGATCGCTGAAATTGATGCAGCTCTTGCTAAAGATTTCATAAATGTTCCGCATACACAGGAACAGGCCCGCGTAGACCTTGTCTTTGGTGAACGCGGAGATGCTGACTTCGAGGTGCAAATGGATAGGTGGGAGCGCTTTGCAAATACCTTAAAGTTAAAAATGTATCTGAGGATGGTCAATGTTAAGCCTGCTGAAGCTGAAGCGGGAATTAAGGCGTTGTATGATTCCGATGCCGGATTTCTTGAAGAATCTGCAGGTGTAACCTCTTATATTGCAGCACCTAACCAAAGTAATCCTTTATATGAATACAATTTTCGCAGACTGAACACCACCGGTAACCTGAAGGCGAGTTATACCTTTATCAGTTGGCTGGAGGGCAATAATGATCCGAGAGCCAATGCCTACTATGGCCCCGGTCCGGTGGCTAATATACATCAGGGAGATTATGCGTCCGGTAATCCTGAATATCAGGATGCCGTAAATCCGATTATTTCACCGAAAGACCCGGTTTGGTTTTTTAGCCGTGCCGAGGTATGTTTTATGATCGCTGAAGCTAAGTTGCGCTATGAAAACGGAGCGGGAGCAAAGGAAATGTATGACCGGGGTGTTACTGCAGCTTTTGCACAGGAAGGACTAACGCCCGGTGATCTGCTGGACAATGGCAAAGCATATGCTTACCCTGAAGCCGGTACTTTTGACAAGAAACTGGAAGCAATTATTGTCCAGAAATGGGTCTCACTATTTGGTTCTCACGCATTGGAAGCATTTTTCGAGCAAAACAGAACGGGTTACCCGCCGATCAGCGATGTTTACTCAACAGATCCCAATTATGTTCCCGGCAGATTGGTATACGGGCCAAGCGGGGTGACAGGGCCCGGTAATTTTCCAAGAAGATTTGTGTTCCCTGATGTGGAGCGGGAAAGAAATTCTAATACCCCGGCTGAAGTGCCACTGTATACAAAAGTATGGTGGGGCAAATAATTTTTAATCATAGATCATTCAACATGAAAAAACATAATATACTAACTATCCTTCTGGCTATTATCCTGACCGTTTTCGGTACATCCTGTAAAAAAGATCAGGAAATTGGGGGTACCGCTGTTCAGAAAATGTCTGGAGACTGGTACGTGCTCATCAATGGCGATACAGAAGAGGGCCATTTTACCATGTACACATTCAATACTTCAGATAACAGCAGTACCCAGATCTGGATCCAGGCAAATAGTCTCGCAACAGAAACAGGTGGCATCGGTGTGAAGGGAAAAATGAACGTAGACCTGAACAGTATGACATTTTCCGGCACCAATGTTACCAATATCGGTTCGTCGAGGGTAGCCAACCCTACATTCGCGGTAGCAAATGGAAAAGTAACTACAAATGGTACCGTGGGCCCTGTGTCTAATACGCCAACAGATCTGATTTCTTTTGACCTGATTATAGGGGGCAAAACTTATAAAATAGAAGGGTATCACAAAACGGGGTTTGTACAGGACGTTCCCTGATAAGTAACAGGATTACAGCGCACAGAATTGTGCGCTGTAATTATTTGGTGTTGTACGCATGTTTATTGTCGTTTCTGTAATATAATTTTGACCCGTCATTCCCTAAAACGAACTTATTTACAATTGTAAAAGAATTATATTTACATTAATGACAAGCCTACATGTAAATCTGCGCCGGGTGATGCGGCTAATTTTTCCGCTGTGCTTTCTTTTAACCGGAGTGAATGCGCATCCCCTTGAGGACATTAAACAGGATAGTGTCAGGATTGTAAGCTTGCTGGAGTCAACCTACAAGTTCATGAGTACCGACCATAACAAGGCAGCTTACTACGCTCAAAAAGCAATAGAAATGAGCCGGAGGGTTGGTTTTACTAAAGAGCTGATCGTTGCCAATAATTTGTATGCGAATGTGCTGATTTCAAAGGGTAAGTACTTAAATGCCTATGAGGTAGCGTCAGAGTCTGTGGAACTTAGTAAAAAGATCAAAAACGAAAAATATCTAGCCAGATCCTATACAACAAAAAGTATGACAGGCATTTTTCTGGGTCATTTTCAGATGGCTGCAAATAATCTCCTGGATGCTGCAAAGATTATTGAAAGGACGGGAAACAAAACTGAGATTCAGAGCTCCCTTAATATGCTTTCTATTATCTTCACTGAACTGAAAAATAAGGAGAAAGCATTGGCTTATGCGCTAAGAGCTGAAAAATTAGGAAAGATCACTAAAGATCCGGGTACTAATTTGATGACACTGATGCAGCTTGCAAGGGGAAGGGCACTGAATAGGCAATTTGTGCTGTCTAATATGCTTTTTGAAGAATTGCTTGTCAAGTCCAGAGTTATGAAGGACACGTTTAATATTACTTATTCCCATATTTACTACGCAGAGCTTGCAATTCAGGAAAACAAATACGCCAAGGCACTCGGTCTCTATAACTATGCCTACAAGGAAGCAGTAAGAACAAACTACCCGGACTTTCTGATTTATGCAAACGGCGGGCTGGCAAAGACTTATTATGAACTTCATGACTACGCTAGTGCCAATGCGTATCTCAATAAAGGTATTTATCATGCACGTACTGCAGGATCGGAAAATATGCTCAGGGAACTGCTGTTGCTGGGTGCACAGGTTAAGGAGCGGCAAAATGACCTGAGCGCTTCACTGACCTTTAGAAAGGAGTATGAGGAATTGAATTCAAAATTACTGAATCTTGATCTGCAGCAGAACATTCACCGGCTTGAGGAGGAATTCCAAAGTTCGGATAAGGAGCGTGAAATAGCCAAGCAAAAGTTACTGATCGCCAATAACCAATTGAAAATCCATGAGAAGGACAATTATATAGTGGCTTCCATATCCCTGGTTTGTATACTTGTGGTGAGTATCCTGCTGATTTATCTGCGGTACAGACATAAACAAAAGATTGCGCAGAAGAATATGTTTTTGCTGGAAAAAGAAAAAGAAGTGCAGATCCTCAAGGCGATGATGAGTGGCGAGGAAACCGAACGCTCGCGACTGGCAAAGGATCTGCATGATGGAGTCGGAGGGCTTCTATCCGCTACTAAAATGCATCTGAGTATTTTGCAGAATGATCCGGGTTTTCATGGCCGGGGGCATCAGTTCAACCATACAGTGTCTATGCTGGATACGGCATCTCATGAGATTCGGATGATTGCGCATAATCTTGCACCTGAATTACTTGAAAAGCTTGGCCTTCATAAAGCATTGTCCGCCTACTTTTCCAGGCTTCAGTCGCCGGAATTTAAGATCAATTACATCAAAGTAGGGGAAGTGCCCAGAATGGAGGGAAGTTTTGAGTTGCTGGTATACAGGGTAATTCAGGAACTGATCAATAATGTGATCAAACATGCCTATTCTAATTACGTGCTGGTCCAGATGAGTTATCATGACCATATGCTTTCCATTACTGTGGAAGATAACGGAGTAGGACTAAACGGAGAGGAAGGTGTAGGATTCAGCAACCTCCGGTCGAGGGTTGCTGCGGTAAGCGGATATATAGAAATAGAATCTGCCCAAAATAACGGTACAACGGTTTTTGTTGAGTTTGATGTCACACAATACATATCCGGACGTCTTATAGAAATAAAGCAAGATAATAAAATAACATATGATACCGATTACTATAGGAATAGCTGATGATCATCTACTGGTAATACAAGGCATACAAGCAATGCTCGGTAACAGTAACTTTAAGATTCTTTTTTCTGCCAATAATGGTAAGGACCTGCTTGAAATTATGCTGGAGGCTCAGCCGGATGTGCTGTTGTTAGACATTCAGATGCCCGATATGAACGGCATAGATCTTTGCAAGATCATTACCAGGTGCTACCCTGATGTAAAGATCATTGCCCTCACCAATATGGACGAATCTCATTACGTGAAACAGATGATCAGAAATGGAGCCAGTGGCTACCTGCTTAAAAATGTCGACCAGCTTACCATGATCAGCGCTATAGAAGAGGTTATGATCGGTAATCAGTATCTGGATAAACAGGTTCAGCAAAACCTGATGGATGAAATGCTGCTGGGAAAAAAAAGGTCGGTACAGCAGGTGGTCCTTACAAAAAGAGAATTGGAGATACTTGGGCTGATCGCCAAAGAGTTTAGCAATAATGAAATAGCAGACAAACTTTTCATCAGTTTACGAACTGTGCAGACACACCGGTTAAACATTAGTCATAAACTGAATGCCAAAAACCTGGTTACTCTTGTTAAAGAGGCCTATAAGAGAGGACTCATTTAAAAACTAAGTAAATTACGTAGTTTTCTAATTCAGTTGTCCTGCGGATGTGGGGTGATTTGAGTGTATTTAATTTTACCACCATAAAATTATAACACTATGAATAAGGATCATACAATTTACGAAACCACTGAATACGGAACTACTTACAATGCATCGCAGCTGAATGTACAGAAGGAAAGTACCCGTGTGGAGCTATTGAAAAGAACAGCAATAGCCCGGGATTATATAATCCAAAACTACAATCAGAAATTTAGCCTTAAAGATGTGGCACAGGCCTCATGTCTTTCAGTAAATCATCTGCTTAGAACATTTAAGGCTGTCTACGGTGTTTCCCCATATCAGTTTCTGTCTATCGTTAAACTGGAAAAAGCAAAGTTTTTCCTTGAAGAGAGCAACTATCAGATCGCTTATATCTCTTTCCTGATAGGCTTTGATTCTATAAGTTCTTTCATTCGTTTGTTCAAGAGCGTCTTTAATATTACTCCTTTGAAATATAAACGCCTCTACATCACTCAAAGATCGTGTTAAGGTTAATTACTGCAGCTTTTATAGCTGCCGGACTATTTCCTGCTGCGCATGGCAAGAATGATCTGTTGATTTACCATGCAGCTTCTTTCTCTCATTATTTTCCTCAAAAATCTGTTGACGTGGTTAAATCTGCATATAAAAAATCCAGTTTGAGTTTTCTGGTATTGCATGATGATGAAAATACGGGAGTGGAAGCTGCACACGATTTTTGTGCAATAAACGGCGGCAGCATTACAGAGCTAAAGTATGGAAATGAAAGAAATATCTCATTTGGCAGCAAAAACGTCAGATTTTCCTTCGACCCAAACCAGATCTTTAACAATGCAGGGGTGTTAAAAACACTGAAAAAGTATAGCATTTCCAGACCTTCTGTAGCTACTGTAAACAAAATAAGATCACTTGCGTTTAGCTTGCTAAATGCTTACAATCCAGACAGTCTGGGTTATATCATCACGCTGCATAACAATACCGACGGCAGATTCAGTATTGCTTCTTATGCGCAGGATAAACTATTAAAAGGCATTGCAGACAGCATTTATATCAACCCTGAAATGGATCAGGATGATTTCGTCCTGGTAACAGAACCTGCATTTTTTAATTATCTGAAATCAAAGTCTGTGAGTTCAATACTGCAAAGCGAAAGCGCCAGAGACGGATCGTTGTCTGTATATGCGCAAATGAACAAAATTCCTTATATCAACATAGAAGTACAGGACGGACACAGGGAAGAGCATCTGCGGTTGATACAGGTTGTCGATAACATGCTCAAAGACATTGGCGGACAGCAACAGCAGCTATATGCAGGAGAGCCCTGAGGGATAATTCAAATTATTATTAACTGTAAAACCTATAAAAATGAAGATTATCAATTCGAATTGCGAAATCCGCATAGGAAGCGCTTTTCTGGTACTGCTTGTACTGGCTTGCTGTTCAAAAAATGCCAATTCCCAATTTCTTAAAAAGCTTGGTAAGGCCGTAGCTGAAAAAACAGTCGAAAAGGGAGTAAATAAAGTTACCGACAAGGCACTTGATAAAGGAGTGGATAAGGTCTTTGAAGAAGACAAGAAGAAAGAGCAAGACAAAAAAGGAAAGGCGACAAAACAGGAAAGTAACGAAGACACTGCTGAAACTCCGGCAGCCAGTATCAATACCTATTCTAAGTTTGATTTTGTACCGGGTGAACAAATCATTTATGCTGAAGATTTCTTGCAGGATAATGTTGGGGAACTGCCATTGAACTGGAATTCCAATTCGAGTGGGGTGGTTTTGGAAACAGAAGAGCCAAAGGGAAAATGGATCAAGCTTAACCGTGGTGTTTATCTGTCGGGGAGTAAGCTAAAAACATTCGGAAAAGACTACACCGTAGAATGGGACATGATCCTCAATGTGACGCCGAAGCCCGGTTATTATTTGCCGCCGTTTTCTTTCGGAGCATTCGGCACTGGTTCAGATGATAATGCTGACAATAAGTTTTTGCAGGATCAGCGTATGAACAACGCCTTCGAGTTCAGATTTGATCCTAACGACAAACAAAACACCGCATTTACCCTTAGGAGCTTTGATCATAATAAGCAAACTTTTACGAATAACAGGCAGATCGTACCTTCTTTTGGTAAGACGTTGAGAAAAGTAGCGCATTATGCACTATCTGTACAAGGGACCAGACTGAGATTATGGATTAACGAAGAAAAGGTGGTTGACGTGCCAAGAGCTGTAAATATTACCAGTCCGATCAATCAGCTGTTCTTTTCGGCCGAACATTCAGGCGGCTACAATGATGATAACTTTACCTATCTGGTTTCCAACCTTAAGGTGGCAGCTGGAAAGCCCGATACACGTTCCAAACTGATCACTGAAGGCAAATTTGTAACCTCCGGAATTTTGTTTGATGTCAATTCCGATCACATTAAGCCGCAATCTTACGCCGTGCTAAAAGAGGTAGGGGATGCACTGAAGGACAATGCTGATGTGAAAATCAGAATAACCGGGCATACAGATGCCGATGGAAGCCCAGCCTCAAATATGACCCTGTCTAAAAAGCGTGCGGAATCGGTTAAAGCATTCCTGAACAAGAGCTTTGCGGTCGACAATGAAAGGATGCAGACTGATGGACTTGGAATGACAAAACCGGTGGCAGACAATAAAACACCCGCAGGAAAAGCATCGAACAGGCGGGTTGAATTTGTCAAACTATAAGTAACAGAACGCAATTAATAAATTTTAAATAAACAAATAAAAAAAAACCAATGAAAAAACAAATCGCAATGATGATCGCCCTGTTTGTAGTAGTAGCGGCAGGATGTAAGAAAGACAAGGACAAAGACAATCCGATTGATGGTGGTAATGGAAAGGTAAAGTACATCAGCAAAGTTACATCAACTGATGACGACGAACAGACCATCTATGTCGCTACCTATGATTCCCAAAACAGGCTCGTGAGTTATGGTACGGGAGACAATAGCGAGAAAACAACATTTACCTATGGTGCCAATGACAACCTTGTTAAATACGAATTTGAGTCAGACTCTGAGGATGGTTTTGATAAGGAGACCTATGAAATTACCTACAATGCTTCGAATGTTCCCACAACCGGAAAGCACACACTCTACAATAGTTTGGCGGTTGTACATGAAGAAGATTTGACATATACTGTAGCGAATGGTACGGTAACACAACTCGTTGCAAAGGATCAGGATGACGAGGTATCTACCTACAAAATGACTTATCAGAATGGCAATGTTACCAAAGTAGACGTAGAGGTGCCAGGTGTCAAATTTACCCTTTCTGCAACTTATGGTAGTAAAAAATCACCTTTCCTGGGCATGAATCTTAAATATCTTATCGTTCCTACCAATTTATTCGCATACTATGCTAAAAACGAATTGACAAGTGCCACTTCGACTGTAGGGGCGCAGGTTGCAATCAGACAGGTGACTACTTACACTTACGATGGTGACGGTTATCCATTGACATCTACTTCAACCAATCCAGACGACACTACCGAGCCACCGACTACCACTAAATACGAATACAAATAGCATGTATTCACTTATGCTCATTTCAACGTTTCTGCTTGTAACAAAATTCAAGAAATAATCTTTATTTATCGGCAGAACATCAAAAGTTTGTATATTACTTTCAATTGCCTGACAAGTCTGACCGACTTGTCAGGTTTTGAACTTTATAACCAAATACACAAATGAGCGAGTTTGAAATTAAAAAGTCGGCCACAGAATACGATGCAGTAATCGTTGGCTCCGGCGCAGGCGGAGGCATGGCAGGTTACGTACTTGCCAATGCAGGCCTTAAGGTTTTAATGCTGGAAGCCGGGGAGTATTTTGATCCCAGAGTTGATTCACAGCAATTGAAATGGCCATGGGAATCACCAAGAAGGGGCGCGGGCACTACCCGTCACTTTGGAGATTTTGATGCGGCATACGGCGGCTGGGAGCTGGATGGAGAACCTTATACACAAAAGAACGGTTCCGATTTTGCATGGTTCCGGTCGCGGATGCTGGGTGGCAGAACAAATCACTGGGGCCGTATTTCCTTAAGAATGGGACCGGATGATTTTAAACCTAAAGACGGACTTACAGATGAATGGCCAATTACTTATCAGGAGCTAAAACCTTATTATGATAAACTGGATCGTTTAATCGGTATCTATGGCTCAGTAGAAGGAATAGAAAGCGAGCCCGATGGCATATTCATGAAACCACCCAAACCAAGGCTTAACGAATTGTTTATAAAAAAAGGGGCTCAAAAAGCTGGAGTAAAAGTAATAGCGGGCCGCGGATCGGTGCTGACTGAAGGACTGCCCGGTAATAAAGAACGGGGCCAGTGCTTCTACTGCGGGCAGTGCGGCAGATCCTGTAAAGTGTATGCAGATTTTTCCTCTTCATCTTGTTTGGTGATACCTGCAGTTAATACAGGAAATCTTAAAGTAATTACCAATGCCATGGTACGCGAAGTACTTACCGACAAAAGCGGTAAGGCAACAGGTGTGTCCTATGTGAATACCAAAGATATGCAGGAATATCAGGTTAAGGGAAAGATCGTGATCCTTGGTGCGAGCGCCTGTGAATCGGCACGTTTGCTGCTCAACTCTAAATCGGCAGCGCATCCAAACGGCCTGGCCAACAACAGCGGTGTAGTTGGCAAATACCTTCACGATTCTACCGGTGCAAGTCTTGGCGGGTATTTGCCTCAACTGGTAGACCGAAAGCGATACAATGAAGACGGGGTCGGAAGTGTGCACATCTACTCACCATGGTGGCTTGACAACAAAAACCTGGATTTCCCACGTGGGTACCACATTGAATATGGGGGCGGGCTGCATATGCCGGGCTATGGCTTTGGCTGGGGTGTAGAGGGAATGAATAAGAGCGGCGGATATGGAGCTTCGCTTAAAAAAGACTATAGACATTTTTATGGTTCCAGTGTAGGTATGGCTGGCAGAGGAACTGCTATCGCCCGTGAAAGCAATTATTGTGAAATAGATCCGAATGTGGTTGATAAATATGGAATTCCTGTGCTCGCGTTCAATTACAAGTGGGCGCCTGAGGAAGTGAAACAGGCCAAGCACATGCAGGAAACCTTTCAGGAAATTATGCATGGTATGGGTGCGGTGATCACTTCAGGTATACCAGGTCCGGAAAGCAGCTATGGTCTGGAGGCTCCGGGTAAGATTATCCATGAAGTAGGTACCGTAAGGATGGGTGATGATGTTAAAAAATCTGCCCTGAATAAATGGTGCCAGGCACACGACTGCAAGAATTTGTTTGTGGTAGATGCTGCTCCTTTTGTGCAGCAGGGAGATAAAAACGCCACATGGACCATTCTTGCAATGTCTATGCGTACCGCAGAATATATCCTGCAGCAAAAAGAGAAATTAAATATAAGCTGATAAATATGAACAGACGTGAATCATTAAAAGCGCTGGGCCTGACAGCTGTAAGTACAGGTATTGTTCTCCAGGCATGTAAGCCGGCAAAAGAACCGGAGGCAGTAGTAGCCGCAGACGGGGAAGCGCAGCCAGGAAGGCAAAAATTCGAGACTGAGCGGGATAAACAGCTCAATTCTTACAAGTTCTTCGATGCGCACGAAATAGCGACAATCGGAATAATTGCAGATATTATTATCCCTAAAGATGATAAATCGGGCAGTGCAACAGACGCAAAAGTTCCCGACTTTATAGAATTTATAGTAAAAGACATGCCCGCGCACCAAACGCCTATGAGAGGTGGTTTGAAATGGCTGGATATGCAATGTCTTAATCGTTTTGGTAAAGCATTTAAAGATGCCTCTACCACACAGCAAATTGAAATGGTTGATGACATTGCCTTTCCATATAAGGTGAAGCCGGGCATGCAGCCGGGTGTCGCTTTCTTTAGTCTGATGCGTAACCTTACCGCTTCCGGATTTTATACTACTGAAATTGGAATTAAGGACATTGGATACATGGGAAACCAGCCTAATGTATGGGATGGAGTGCCTGCAGACGTACTGAAACAGTATGGAATGGAGGATATGGCATGATCATACTGACGCGGCTGCTGGTCGCTTGTATGTTGCTGGCATCTACCGTTTGTACGGGTCAACCTAAGAAAAAGCAGCCAAGAGCAGTTGTTGTGGCCTACGTAACTTCCTGGACATCGGTCATGCCCGATCCTGCTTATGTGACGCACATTAACTATGCTTTTGGTCATGTAAACGGAACCTTTAACGGGATTCGGATTGATAATGAATCCCGGCTCAGAAGCCTGACAGAGCTTAAGAAGAAATATCATTCGCTGAAGGTTATGCTCTCCATTGGCGGTTGGGGCAGCGGAAGATTTAGTGAAATGGCCGCGACAGAAGAAAACAGGAAGAAGTTTGCCGGTGATTGCCTGCGCGTAGTGAAGGAGTTTAAACTCGATGGAATAGACATAGACTGGGAATATCCGACCAGTAACGCTGCCAAAATATCTTCATCTCCTGATGATGCTAAAAACTATACCATCATGATGCAGGATATCCGGGATAAAATAGGGAAGGCTAAACTGCTGACCCTTGCCTCTGTTGCAGATGCGAAGTACATCGATTTTAAGGCAATAGATCCGATCGTAGATTTTGTAAATATCATGACTTACGATATGGGCAATCCCCCGTATCATCATGCAGGGCTTTATCGTTCTAAATATACAAGTGGTATCAGTGTAGATGAAGCGGTAACAGCACATGTAAATGCAGGTATGCCGCTGAATAAATTAGTTCTGGGAATTCCTTTTTATGGGCACGGCAGAGACGGTATTGGGGGGTTCATAGATTATAGGGAGATCATAAACCTGTCCGGATATAACAAGAAGTGGGATGAAGAAGCAAAGGTGCCCTATCTGGAAAATAACAAGGGCGAATTTGTGTGTACCTACGAAACACCGGCATCAATTGCGATCAAGTGCGAATATTTGCTTAAACGTGGTATGCTCGGCGCTATGTACTGGGAGTATGCCGGAGACACTGATGACGGTATCTTAAGAAAAGCAGTCTTTTCAGGTGTTAATAAATAGCGATTTCATAAATTTGCTGCATGATTGATTATAAGATTGAAGCCGCGAAAGCAGCCCTGAAGTTTATAAAACCAGGACAAGTTATAGGTTTGGGCGCCGGCAGTACCGTCGCCCATTTAATAGACCTGATCAGGCAGCATAAAGCACTTGCTGCAAGCATTGTTTTTGTATCGTCTTCTTTCAAAACAAACGCATACCTGCTTCATAATGAATTGAATGTTCAATCTCCTTTGCTGACCAGGCACATAGATATCTATTTTGACGGCTGCGATCAATTCGATAAGAACCTGAATGCACTTAAAAGCGGCGGAGGTATTCATACTACAGAGAAAATCCTGGCGGCCATGGCTGCAGCGTTCATATTGATGGGAGACGAAGGGAAATATGTTGAAAAACTCGATATCACCTATCCGCTTGTTGTAGAGATTTTGCCAGTTGCGCTCCATCTTGTTCAGTCGAAGCTGGCAGATTTATTTCCCGATGCAGCTATAAAACTTAGAATGAGCAGTCAGAAGGACGGAGCTTTGATTTCTGAAAATGGCAACTATCTTGCTGATATCTATTTTAAGGTGCTTAAAGATCTGCAAACATTGGATATTGAAGTGAATATGATTCCGGGGATTGTAGCGCATTCGCTGTTCTATAGAATGGCAGGTAAGGCTATCATTGCAGGTAAGGATGGTGTGAGGATCATAAGTCAGTTGCCGCTCTGAAGGTAGATCTGTAACTCCCGGATACAACCAGTCCCGATTCCACAACCACCTTGCACGGTTTTCTAAAACAATTTGAAGTTTTTAACATTATATGGGGGTGTTATCATACCGGCTAAATGAACCTCTTTAAATGAATTTTACCCCAGAAAAAAAACGTATTGCGATCCTTGGCGGCGGACCCAGTGGACTTTTTATGTATAAAAGACTTACTGAATCAAATATAATCGGGCTCGAGATTGAAATTTTTGAACGCAAGGCATATCTCGGATCCGGAATGCCGTATAGCCTTGAAGGGGCGAATGATGAGCATATCACCAATGTTTCAGACAATGAAATTCCACTCATTTATACTTCTATCGAAGAATGGGTAAAGACAGTGCCTAAAGCTTTTCTACAGCGGTTTAACATCAATCCGGCCAGGTTCAATGAATATAAAGTGCTTCCCCGTCTTTTCTTTGGTGAATACCTTTTGGCGCAGTTTGATCTGCTGCAGCAACGTGCAGCAACAGAAGATATTTCTACTGTAATTCATTTGAATAGTATTATAACCGATATTACCGATCATCCTGAAAGTAACAGGGTGGAGGTTAATATTGAAGGCCGTGAAGCATTGTTTTTCGATTGTGTGATCATTTGCACCGGACACAACTGGCCAAAAAAACACGAAGGGGTTGTTCCAGGCTATTTTGACACACCATATCCACCTCGAAAACTGGCACTCCCGCTGAACAGCCCTGTTGGTATTAAAGGTTCTTCTCTTACTGCGATAGACGCCATTAGAACACTGGCACGTGCTAATGGTTCATTTGAAGAGATCACAGACGGTAAGCTGCGCTTCAAGACAGATAATAAGAGCAGCGGATTTAAAATGGTTATGCATTCCAGAAACGGGCTTTTGCCCGCCATCAGATTTCATCTTGAAGATTCTCATCTCGGAAAAGATGCATTGCTGAGCCCTGAAGATATCAGAAAGAATATAGCCCAGAACGATGGCTTTCTTTCTTTGGATTTTGTTTTTGAGAAGAACTTTAAGAATATGTTCCCCGAAAAGGAACCGGCGTTTTATGAACTTATCAGAGATATGAATCTGGAAACCTTTGTCGATAAGATGATGTCGTTTCGGGAAAATGCGGAGCCATTCGAACTTTTTAGAGCAGAGTACGTTGAGGCAGAACAATCTATCAGAAGAAAGCAGTCAATTTACTGGAAAGAAATGCTTGCTGTGTTGAGTTTTGCCATGAACTATCCAGCTAAGTATCTCTCAGCTGAGGATATGCAGCGGCTTCAGATGGTATTGATGCCGTTGATCTCCATAGTAATCGCATTTGTGCCTCAAAGTTCCTGTCGCGAACTGTTGGCACTTCATGACGCTGGTGTTCTTGAGATCATTTCAGTAGGTGAGGACAGTAGTGTAACGCCGGACAATTCCGGTGGTGGTACCTATCATTATGTCGACGAATTTGGTAAAGCAGTATCGGCTCATTTTGATGTCTTTATAGATTGTATCGGCCAGCCGCACTTGTCTTATGAAGATTTTCCCTTCAAAGGCCTCACAACTGCAGGAACAGTTAGTCAGGCTTTGCTTAGGTTTCAATCTGCGGAACGCGGAAAAAAAGAGATGGATGCGCAAAATGAACTGGTCATCCGTAATGGTGAAGGAGCGTATTTTCTTAAGGTACCAGGCATCACCATCAACGACGCTTTTCAGGTAGTGGACGCAGGTGGTAATGTCAACGAAAGGATTCATATTATGGCTGTTCCATATATCGGCGGCTACAATCCAGACTATTCCGGGCTTGATTTCTGTGAAGCTGCTTCTGAAATGGTGATTGGGAAATTAGCGGACACTATGAGTAATGACAGGCTTTAACAGCCGTTATACGACTCAAATCTTCTTCATTTCGGAGGCAATCTGATGTCCCATCACGTCGTTGCCCTTCTCGAGATTTTCTATTATAGCGGCCTTATTTTTACTGTTGTGATTTTGGCTGAGCTTGAAGACGTGGTCCAAATGTGTTACCACAATCTCAAAACCTCTGATCGCTTTTAGTAACTTTTGAATGTAGGCGTCATCCATCTTATGGAACGCAGCTGGGCTGGTTTCTGGATTTTCATAATGATTGGTCAGGTCTTTTACAACATCATAAGTTTCTTCAGCAGTTAACAGTCTGATGTCACCTTTCGCCTGAACTGCCATATAGTTCCAGGTAGATGCAGCTGCTGGCGTTTCATAAACAGAAGCGCTTACATAAGTATGCGGTCCGGTAAAAACAGCGAGAGTCTTAGGGTTTTTCTCAAAAGCCTCATAATGGTCAGTCTTAACCATAATGTGGCCTGTCAGTTTGATTTCATCACCTTCAATAGCAATTTTAACAGGTACCTGGGTAGCCACGGGAAACTCTCCGTCATAGCCGATCAGGGTAATAAAGCTATTGTTGTGCATGAACCTGAGTATGGAATCCTGCTGGTCTGTTTGGAAATAAGAAAAGGTATACATATGATTTTGTTTACGGAATAGACGCAGAATCACGCTACGTCGCTACACCTGCATCAAGTTTCAGGCTTAGCTTATTTAAGATATCCTTTTTCCTTAAGCTTACTGACAACGGTTTCTCCGACTTTCTTTCCCCATTCCTGACCTGCAAGCATTGATTCCTGGGTTATAACAGGTGTCTTTTCTGCAAACTTTTTGCCTGCTGGAGTTTTGTAAAAAGCGATCACCCCCTTTATATCCTCTTCAGTAAGGTGCTTTTGATAGACAGGCAAAACTACATCTACAAGTTCATCAAAGGCCAGCTTATCCAGTTCTGTCCTGAATTCATTCCAGAATTCTTCGGGTACAGTTGGCTGTTGCTGTTTAAACATATTAACCATTTGGATCACCACACCCTTGTAGGCAGCTTCTGAACCTGAAATCTGCATCATTTGTTTTAATGTGGACCTGTATGAAGTGTTGTTTTGGGCAAAGGAAAATGTAATGGTCAAACTAAATAGAGCAGTTAATAAGAGGGTCTTGTTCATGTATACTTTTTTGTTCAATAATAATCCTTTTAATCGATATTTCAACCTGTTTGTATAAAAAATCAGCGAAAACCGAAAAACGAAATAAGACAACGTCTGAAGCAAACATTGCCTTAAATGAGGAAAAATTCTCGTCCCCTGAAAGCCTGGCGCAAGGTTTAAAAATACTCTTGTAACCCGTTTTACGAGCAACCAAGGGCTGCTTATTTATCATACTCGACCCTGATTTCAGCTTTCCTTTGTGCAGGGACTTTTCTTTTTAAATCCAGATCAGGAAAGTCATTAGAAAAATCGTGACCTATTGCTTTTCCGATTCTTTGAATTACTTCCATATCCAGGTCCCGCTGGCGAAACCAATTATACACCATTCTCCTGTTTGATCGGAGCGCCCGAGATACATCGTGGGCAGCAAATCCTAATTTTCTGATCGCTGTCTCTAAAATAAAACCGTCGTGTTTGTCTTTCATATATATCTCAATACGACCATTATAGCCTTAAAGTTTTAATTTTTTTTATATATATTTATTTGAGCAATGTTGACCTCGTAATGGGTAAGGGATGCCTTGATCTTCTACATAAAAAAATATAAAAATTTATGTTCCTGCTGGTTTACAAGGACAGCACATCATTATAAGTCCCATACAATCAGTTGCCCGATTGATAAACTGGCGTGGCAGATATATGAAAAGTAAGCTAAGCTTTCAGGAGGGCGAAGCATTCAGTTCCTCTATGAGGATAACATAAATGACGTATCTAAAAAACCCTATAAACAAAAAAAGACGACGTCTGGAGCAACGTCGCCTTAATTAAGGATAAATCCTCGTACCCTGGAAGGGATTCGAACCCCTGACCCACGGTTTAGAAATACTTGTCAAATCTGTCTTGTGAACGATTTAAAAGCATATTTTAACGTATTTAGCGCAGTGGCGCGCCAATAGAGCGCCAAATGCATACAGAATTAAAGATTAAAACCCCTAAAGACCCTAAAGGCAGGGCATACATTGAATTCTACTTTAACGGTGAACGAGTAAGAGAATATACAGGCAAAAGCATTCTGATGAATATTGAGCCTAACAGTGCAACATCAAACGAGCAACGCTTAGAACTTCTTTATGATTTGAAAAGAAATCTACAACAGCATCTTTCAGATGGAAATTATCCTGCTCAAAAGGTCAAAGTCAACCAAGCTCCCATAATAAAGATTGAACATACAATCAAGGAAGCATTATATCTTGCGCTCAATTTGAAGCTTAAAATGAAGTTAAGTAATAAGTACAAAACTGATTTACATCAAGTATATGAGCAATTCCTGGCATTTATTAATGATACTAAAATAGACGTGCTTTTTTCAGAGTTATCGGTGCAACACCTAGAGAGCTTTCTTTCTCAATTTAATTCATCCGGGACTTATTATATGAAGAAGAGGAATGATCTATGCATTCTGTTCTCTTTGGCAGCCAAATTAACGAACAACAAATCTGTCGCACGAGATACTCATACAGAAAGGAGTAAAGCCACTCTTCATAAGGCTTATGACAAGAAGCAATTGCGATCAGTGCTAAGGTATCTACAGGAAACGTCACCCCAACTGCATTTATGCTGTTTACTAACTTATGGGTGTTGGCTTAGACCTCATGTCGAAGTCCTCTCCCTTAGAAAGAGACAAATCAAAAGTGATTGTACTGAAATACATTTATCCGGTTCCGAGAATAAAGGTGGAAAGGTCAGAGTTGTCTACGTACCACCATACGTAAAACAACATCTTGACTTGTTCATTAAAGATTTGGATCAGGACGATAATATCTTCACGGGGAGAGCAGAATTACTGAACGAGTACTATTTTACAACAAGATGGAAGAGGCTACGGCCTAGGCTACTTAAAGATGGTCTTATAGAAGAGAAGGGCAAACCATTTATTCATTCCGTCATAGCGCAGCTGTGGAAGTCTATAAGAAAACAAAGGACATCTATTTATTGCAAAAGATGATGGGGCACAGCTCAATTGGTGTCACTCAAAAGTATTTAAGGTCATTGGGGCAGGTTGACATTGAAGAATTGAAAAATGCCGCCCCCACATTGTAAACAGCAACCGATCGGCAACTTTAAAGCGGAGTGAGTCCAATTGCTTCGCTTTAATTTGTACATATTGTTATTTTTGTAAAAGAAGATTAATAGCTAACATGAACATAGTTACCATATCCGCATCGCAAACCATATCATACGAAATATTAAAAAGCTACCATGTGACTGCTCAGGCAATATATGATGCAAGGATCAGGGAAAACCATTCACCTGTACAAGAGTATGAATATGAGTTATACATAAAAGCACACTCCATTGAAGATGGCAAACAGATTTTTATGGATTACCTACATAAGCTCAATGATCTCCACGTTGCGCAACACGCAGGATTTCTAGCCTACATCACACAACATATAGTTAAATTTGAAGGGAACTATGTTAGTGAGGAAGCCTCTGTAAATGATTTCCTGCATGGAGAACTTGAAGTATTGTTTAAGCTATTAACTATTGCTGATAAGAAGAATTATAAAACCCTAAATCTAGAGGTAAGCAGTCGGTCAATCTCTAATAGCGATTTCTCCGGCTACCTTAATATATTGAACCCTGATGTAATTAAAGCGACAATCCTTTCAGCCATCGAAGCTCAGTTTCAATCCATCAAGGATAATATCCATTTATATTCTTTAGGCATCAACGAATCCCTTTATGGAATAGAACAGCCAACTCTAAGTAATATTAACCAGCTTCTAACCCACGTTGCTCCAGTAACTACCAAAGCATTTAAAGCCCAATTGCTATATACTGTTGCAGTCACATTGTTGAAATTCCTAAATGAATGGTCGGTATTGAATCCTAACAAGGTTGCAATGACAAATGACCAGTTACGAGTGATTTATCGCACTTGTAAACTCCATAATCTATTGGAAGTGGAACATGACGGGCATGATTTGTCGGAAGTAAACTATATGAGATCAGTACTGACTAACAAATCTTATGAATCTATGTTAATGATCTCAACTGACGACAATCCCAATTTGCTGAATATAAGCGATATAAATTAGCAAGAATCTCCTAATTCCAATTGTGCGGTTGCTACGGTGCCATTTTTCAAAATTTGTTCCAGAAACGAAGGTCGTTTCACGTAACAGATAAAGAAATAAGACTATGCAACCACAAGCACCCCAATTAGGAATCTATCAAGTATTAAATGCCTACTATGAAACTCACAACGGAAAACTAACCCCCATCGCTGACGTGATATTTAAGGGTGTTGGATGGACTAAATTCGATTATACTCCTCTAAAACTCAGATTGAGAGGGCTTTATAATAAAAGTTCCGTCGGCCCAAAGGATCAGTTCAGACAGGACAACATTCAAAGCCTATATCTGCATTTAATATCTATCACTAATAAAATTGAACACGCAGATCCAAAGGATTCAACCAAGATGATATACTCTTTAGAATGGGAGGCAATGAAACCATCAAACTATGACGAACTAATCCAGCAAGATATCGAACAAGAGGGCGATTTCATACTGCAACAACAGGCAGACGATATCCATGACGCTGAATTATTGGTAATAGAAATGGAAGAATTAATTGCATTGCAAAACCTTGAAGCTGAATTAGGGCTTTCAGATGAAGAGGATAGCAATCAAGATAGTTGCGAAGATGATTTTACTTAGCCCTCGAGCCGCACTGCATAATTCATGCACCAAAACAATTAGAGAGAGAGAGACAGGCTTAGCCTGTCTTTTTTTATCGATGAAGACAAGAGTTAATACTCTGTATATTAATGATATAAACTCAATATGATTCAGTCATTTCCCCTGTGCGGTTTAGGATTTGACCTATAGCAATCTTTGCTTCAAGCAAGTACAAAACCTTGCTTTAGTATAGATATGAAAACGTTCAATCACAGCAGATACCTAGCCTCGGTAATTAAAACAGACATACAAACAACCTACAATTACAGATTAAAAGTTAAGCACAGGTTAAGTGAAGTATTCTCCGTTATACCATCCAATGCCATTATAAATAAAGGCAGATGTGGAATCGGTGGAACTTACCTTGAGATTAAAGCACAAAGGAATTCCATCATCGTTGTACCGACAAATGCGATCATCGAGAGCAAGTGCTTTGATAGTAAAAGGAAACTGAAGGCCGGCTACTATGTCGTAAATGGGAGGCATAAGACATTCAAATACAACGCTCTTAGAGATTTTATGAAAAGTGATGTTGAGAATAAGAAAATATTCTGCACCCCTGAAAGTTTGAGCAAGATTGTAAAATGTGGCATAGAGCCTGAATTAATTTACAGAGACTGGTTTCTTTTGTTTGACGAAGCCCACACACCGATTACTGACAGCTACAGAAAGAACATAATCAAAGGCTTTAAATACTTCTTCAGTTTTCATAATAAAACACTTATCAGTGCAACACCCTACCAATTTTCTGATCCAAGATTTGACAACTTCGATGTTTACAATGTCAGATTTAGAGGATATGTTAATAGAGTTAAGGTGATTAATACGAATGCCGTTGAATCTGTGTTACATTCACATCTTCTTCGCCCCGATTCGTACCCAGGCCGAGTTCACATTTTTCTAAATTCAGTAACGGAGATTGCAAACACGATAAGGCGAACAGAAATAGAGAACTACAGCATCTTCTGTAAAGAAGATAAGAACAACCTAGAAAAACTCGACGAACTACATCACCACTTTAAAGATTTGCCTTGTGAGGCTTCATTCTCAAAGTTCAACTTTTACACCTCTAAGTACTTTGAAGGCTGGGATTTATTTGATGCCAATGCGACGATCATAATTGTATCAGATATCACTAACCCTACCCTGAAAATTGGCGTGTCTAACAAGTGTGTGCAGGCATCAGGCAGAAACAGAGAGTATTCAAGTCAGATTATACACATTACAAATAGCCGAGATATTCTGGAGTTCAGATCTTTTGCTGAGATCGCTAACGAATTTAGGTTGAAATATCAAAGCAGTATATCTAAGTACAATGAGCATTTGATTGAATTAAAAAGCGAAGGGCTAGCTCATGATGACACGTTTAGAAAGTATGCCGAAAGATATGCCGACATCGATAAAAACACACTCACTGCTCATATTAACAGGTTTAAAATTGATCAGTTTGTAAATGCTGAATTCTGCAACCAACAATTTAACCACAAGCAGTATGTTGTTAAAGCATGGCAAGAAGCCGGATTTAAAGTTACACCAGAAGATGCCTACTTACCCACCTTACCATCTGACATTCAAAGGAGGAAAGGTGCTAACCGGATAAAAGCAGTGGCCGAATTTATGGAAGCTTGTGAACTAGGATACATTGGCCTTTCACAATATTGCATGGACAAATTAAACTCGCTCCCCATTGAAACAGCAGATATCGTGGAGGCCTACCAAGAGATCGGTGGCGCTAAAATGAAAGAGTTAGGATACTACCCTAAATTTATAAATGAAGCAGTTATTGAAGCGCAGAACTTAAAAAATATGGAGTTGGTCAAGGACGAATACTTTCAAAGCTTTGGTACCAGCCATCAGCTAACCAGAGATATTAATACATTCTTGAATGTTCATTATCAAAGACATAGAATCCGTAATGCTAAGACGGGGATGACTAAAACGGCCAAAGCCAAAGACTTCATGTCCAAGTTTACGGTAGTGGATACATGGCGCGCAGGCACATTAAACGGTTACTACGTCATAATTAAATAGACCTTCCTTTACCTCTACATCATTTGAAAGCACCTTTTATAGAGGGTAAGCTGAAATTCCGGGTTCTAGAGGAAGGGGATCTACAGATGAACTTTAAAGTGGTGCCTAAAAATTATTTTTATATATTTTCATATACAGCTTCAAAATCAACTTTACTGTCCTCCGGACGCACTGAGCCTGTATCATCTCAAGCCCCCACATAGCGTTAGTTTAAAATGAAATATATAGTAATAACAGTTTCAGTAAAGAACGCAAGGAACGAGAGTGAATCTCAGTGTTTTTGGTAAAGGAAGGGATCGGCTGAGTATACCTTTTACCAAAACCACCTACATAATCATGCCCGACAAATTACTATCTGCTCAATTCTAAAGACCTCTCCTGAGCAATTTCCACGCATCAATACAATTACCTTCTAACCCAAAAATCAACAAAGGACGGCCTTAAAGCTGTCTTTTTCTATTTATACTCATTTCTCACTTTAAAACAATTAACAACATGAAAACAGCAACAAAAACAAGACAGGCACCAGGTGCTAAAACACAGTTCGTAATGGTAACTACAGAACTACAATTAAACAATCAAGAGGTTCAAAAGGCATTTGATGCCATTACCAAATCAGCTACGGAACTGCTGAGGAAATTTGATGTGCCGAAGTACAGAACTTGGTTAATGGTGGATCACACCAAAGATGAACAGAATACAAACATGGTCAGCGAATACATCTGCCACTTTTGGAACATTACCCTATCAGCCAACAAAGACGGCAGGTATTACATTTTTATCGACATTGATGAGGAAAGCCTCAACAGACTAGGCAATGGTCTTACCAATTCTCTACTGAGATCAGCATTTATTGCTACACATTCGAATGACGGAACACCGGGCATTGAGTACTCACTCAGGGTTAATTACAGCCTGAGCAATATTCAGAACTTCTTTTATCGCAGGGTGGTTGAAGGTGAGACCGATACAGTGTCAATCTTTACGGAAGAAAAGGTTATAGTGAATTAAATGAAGGGGCTCTTGACTGAGCCTCTTTTGTTGATTTTTAGTAAAAGGTGGGCAACAATGTGCTCACTTTTACTAAAGAATAAATTAATCTACAGTAGTCACCGGACATTATGGTTGTTGATCGATTCTTTATTACATTTGCTTACATAACTAAAAGCGGAGGTCTGCAAAGCAAGTATTACCATTACAGAGAAACTATTTAATTAAGATATAAGCGTTAAGCTTAATCGTCCTGGTCTAGGGAAATCGGCAAAATTTAATCAGACAACAGGGACAGATGAGTTCAACACCTACGCGATAAGCGTTAGGTGCTGGCTTGTTTGTTGTTGTCGGGTTCTTGCCGAGCCTCCTAGACGCAGACATAGCTCAGTCCTAGCGCTTATTGTGTTTAATGCCATGATAGGACAGTGGTCACAAACTTATTAGAATGGAATTATCATTAAGTGACAAACTCATATTTACGAGATTTCTTGTCGGCATTCCTCGTGCAAGTGGAGGATTTAAATCGGAGGATCAATATATGGTCACTAAACTATTGGATGCAGATGAAGATATTTTCTTGCAGTTTAGAGATTACCATAAAATCAAGGCCCTAGAACTAGCAAAGTTGATGGCCACCGAAAAGAAGATGGAACTAAGCCGGTTATTATACGAATTTCTAACTCGAAACCGAGAGGTTGTAAATTCAGAACTTGAAGCAGTGAGAGCTATCCTGAATCAAATTGAACTAGATTCATCTGAATGGGATTCTGCACTTATTGCTATCGTGGTGGCTCATAGGTTTAAACAATCATTGTTAGGACGTTGATGAATACATTTGAGCAAATGTATCTGAAATTCAAAGCTGATTTCATTTATAACCACGGCCAGTTAAAGTTCAACACCATAGAGGCGAAAGTTCAAGAATCTAAACGAATCGAGCATTTATTTAACCAGTCAATTCAAAAGAGAACCGATCCAAGTCAAGCTGATTTCGGTGTGGCCATTCAAACTACGACCTACTTTATCTTTGCAGGATCGGACACATCAGCAATGGCGGAGTTTATTGCAACTAAGTACTGGAATGAGATGGTTAATAGTCAGTATAATCTCTGTACAGAACATGCCCTGTACTTCAAAGGAGAATCAATATTAAAGAAATGGGGTAAGTATTATGAGTTCTTTAAGTAACATGGATCTATTAGTCGTTTACCCTATATTACTAATAGTTGCTGTAATCATCTTCTACATTCTTGGTAAGAAGAACGGAACAGAAAAAGAGGTCATTAAAACCGTCACGCGATATACCGGGCAGCTCGTCAGTAATTATGCTGATGAAACCGAGGAGCAATACTACCTAAGATGCCATAACTTTATTTCTGCTTACCTCACTAAAGAAGAACTCAGATACCATGCTTCAAATGACTACAAATCATTTGTGATAAGTTTTGAGCATGATGAAGTCACATATGCGGTGAATTTAGAGGCTTACTTTAACCAAGGCAATACCTACATGATGTTCTATACTAAAATCTTTGCCGGTGTACCTGATAATAAACTGGTCGAAACTTCTGAGTTGGTAAACAGGCTGAATAATGCTCTGATATTGTCAACATTGCAATTGGACTATGGTAACAGGGCTGTTGAAAGTATATTGATCTACCCTAATGTCGGGCAAGCATTGAATGAGGAGTACTTTCACTTCTATTTCACGTCGTTAGTTCGGTCTAGACAAACATTACATGCATTTAATAAGGTGATTGAGCAGGATGCAGAGCCTGCTTTAGTAACATTGGATTATATGGCAATATGAGGGATGATTCAAGAGCCGCAGAGATGTGGCTCTTTTTGTTTAATTTAGGTTAATATGAAAGGAATTATAAAGTCTACCGTCCTATTACCTGAAAGTGATGCTAAAATAATTGGAACGGAATGTCTGATACTGGGCATCGACACACATTCATATTATGTTCTGGATGAATCAAATAAGGTTAACATATTTGGCAAACATCAGATTGAAATAACAGATGAAGATACACCAGAGTTTTGGATTGAGAATAATGGTAGGTTGCTTCCCGAAGAATGGCTTTGGGAAAACTTCTTTAACCTCCACGATACCAATATCTATGATGAGTGGGATGAAATCTGGTTCATAACTCAATTTGCAAAAGGCCTCTCGAAATTCAACTTATCTTCTGTACCATTAAACATTAGAAAGGCATATGATAAAGATTATAAGATCCAGTTGGTAAGAAATTATTTGGAAATGGCAAGTTGTTATGATAGCCTTGTTGACGAATATTTTGAAAACAGCTATTGCTTTGGCAGTTTCAATGACGAGCTTACTTGCTTTAGATGGACAAATGATTCGCCCGAACATTTCACAAAGAAGTTGATGTCTACGAATACTTCAGGTTTTGACGTGTTAAAGTCCATATTGGCGAGATTAGGAGAAGCATTTAAGCATGCAAAAATTAAGGTGAATAATCATTGGCTTGATATTATTAGAAATAGAGTGTTGTATTCGGTCTGGTCTCTGTTTGGGACGAAGGAATTTGAAGTTTATGAGCTCATTTATACAGGATCTTCACACTCGGATTACATTATAAAGTATGAGAAGGAAACTTATATACTTTCATTTAATTACGATCATGAATAATATGAGGTAATCATTCCCACATCAATCCTCTTCACAGAAAAAGAGCTTAAGTTTTATATTGATTTACTAATTACTGAATTTAATGCATGGGAGACTTTAATCTGTCTAACAATCCTAAGATAACTGAACTCTACTTATATCTGGTACAGTACTCTAGCTCGGATACTGAATTGTGGTATGAGGGCCATAGCGACGTAAATTACATTGTTTCAACCTTCACTGAAAATGATATTGAAGAACTGGTTAATGATCTTAAAGATTGGAAGCCACCGTACTTAACCAATCTATCATATGCACTTACAGCAAACGATGATAGAGGAATTCCTGCCCTCAGAAGTTATATTTATGCAAATATATTTTGATTTTAAGCGACCACCATATATTTAACATAATGGATGACTTCAGTTATCTGAAGAATAGTAACCAGACGATTGTACCTCTTATAGAGAGGATCAAAGGCAAGTTAAATCAGTTTGATTTCCTCAATTATGATAAGGTTTCGCTTGGGATGTGCCGGAAAATCATCGATGAAGTTCAACAAAGTTTATGACGGAATTTTGATTGCATTCCTACAGAAGGCGTACGCTGTAACAGGTGCATATGAGAAGAAGTAAGCCTTCCTAATCAGGGTTACTTAGAAGGGGTTTCTACCTTCTTTTACCCTAGCAATTAAAGAATTGATATATACGGAGAGATTTTCAGTAACTAACATGATCCAGTTTGGTCTACCATACGCATCATAATAAACCCCTTCATATACAGCTGGATCATCTCCATTGTCTAAATATACAAATACGAACTGATCGCCACCGTTGTAAACGTCTATAGCAAAAAAAGGTCTACTGATTACTCTGTTGCCCTTTGCAACCATATGTTCTCTAACGCCGGCCTACATTTCTTGTTGAGTGTCGTATAACCCATAGTCACATACATAACAATTCTTCCCGGCCAAATACAATAATTCTCTTAGCACTTTTGGAAAAGGAACACCATTGTTATAGGATTGTTCAAGGTCACTAATCTCACTTAAGGAAAGAGGCTCTATAGCAAGTTTATATTTATATTCCTCTCTATCTGGACATGGAGACGGATAGTCTCTAAGGGCTTGTAAATAGTTTATTTCCATGGAGGACTTCAATCTTAAAAGAATCTACAATATAAACATTTAATTGCAGACACGAACAATGCCTCCCCCAATTCTGCTGCTTACAACAGGGTAAGGCATCGT
This sequence comes from Pedobacter sp., assembly GCA_035264385.1. GTDB lineage: Bacteria > Bacteroidota > Bacteroidia > Sphingobacteriales > Sphingobacteriaceae > Pedobacter. The sequence goes on along the minus strand of DATFQH010000277.1, from coordinate 3,993 downwards.
CTGGTCTTTAGTAACTGAGGGTTAACAAAGGCTAGTACTTTCCATTACCAATACTGCGGACAATTCGTACTTGGGAATAACCTGGGGAAGCTATACACGTCACCCGTAAGGAAGATCGGTACTGCACGATTCATAATCGGTGCATTAAGAATGCCAGATATGCTTCACTCATCTAGGATAGGTCTATCCTGGATTCACTTCGCCTGACATATCTGTCATGCTGAATGCTTTCTGAAAAGTCATCGTTACGTGCTAGCTTCTCCAACAGTCAAATCTGCAATCACTACGTTCAATTGATTTCGACTATTACAGCTAGCTTGTTTATATGCTCACCTACGCGTCGGGTCAAACTGCGCTTCGCTTGTGAAAAAACATAGGTCGAAGCCACACTACGTGTTCCCCCTTCTCCCATTTGACCCTCAATTCGCGAGATTAGGTTCGCCAAGAAGACTGGATTTTAATATCTTTGGGTTATACTAATTAACGTACTAATGGGTAACTGCTTTGTAATTCAGCCGTTTGACAATGACAAATTTGATAGAAGATATAAGGATATCTTCTCGCCAGCTATATTAAAGACCGGATTGAATCCATACAGAATAGATCAAGATCTCAGTGTTAAAATACCAATAGAGGATATTGAAAAAGGAATAACAGATTCTTCGATATGCTTTGCTGAAATAACAACTGACAATCCTAACGTTTGGTACGAGCTTGGGTTTGCAATTGCCAGTCGGAAAGATGTAATACTTGTTTGCAGTGACGAAAGACAAGGTGCATTTCCATTTGACATCCGGCATCGACAGATTATCAAATACAGTACGGGCTCATCAAGTGACTTCCATACTTTAGGAGAAGCAATAACAAATAAAATTAAAGCGATTCAGCAGACTGAGGATAAGGTCATTACCTTAAATCAAATGCCAGTAGTTCCAACTGAGGGTTTATCAAGTCATGAAGTGGCTTTGCTTATTTTAGTTATGCAAAGTGCATTAGCACCAGACGACTCAGTAGCTTTATATAATTTGAGGAGTGAAATGGAAAAAGCCGGATATACTGACATAGCTACAAGTGTTGCTCTGAGGACGCTATCGAAGAACGAAATGATCGAAACATTTAAAGATGGGGATTACAACGGCAACGAATATTTCTGTTGCAGGTTGACAAGCAAAGGTGAAGCCTGGATGTTGTCTAATCAACATATGTTTGAATTTAGAACTAAAAACAATAATGAAACGGTTCAAATCCAACCTCCAGGCGAAGATGATGATCTGCCTTTTTAAACTCTAATCTAAATCAACTTCTATGAGAAGGTTCAAGTTAAAAGGCACCATAATCTTTGAGTTATTCAAGAATTTAGGATTCGGCATTCTAGTTTTAATAATTGGAGGATTCATCGTTTACAATATCATTGGCGAGACCTTTACAAGCTATTTATTATTCAATTATGGTGAAACAACAAAAGGGCAGTTGAACGACGTAACAGAAGATGTCATGGATAAGGATGGCGGTGGAGTGGAGTTTACATTTTACTACAGCTACTCCTTCAACGCCAATAGCAAGACCGTTCAGGGTGGTGGCAATGCGAATGGGCGGATTCCTGATGAGTTTGCAGATGCTCTTGATGAACCCATTCAAGTTGATATTCTCTACATGAAAGCGAATCCTCAAATTAACATGCTCAAAAAAGCAGTCAATTATAGCACGTCTTATTTGCTTAAACGCTGTATTTTAGCATTGATAGTCATTTCCTTTGGCTCGTATCTAATAATAAAGAGTGGAAAGCCTGCCTTAAAAACTTTCCGTGATGACATGAGATACCACGAGCAAGCTCTCAAAGAAGATTCCATTTAATTTGAGCTAGTAGTTTCATCATGAGAATGAATTAAACGGCCCAATCTTCCTCAGCCTTAATACCGGTAATTCGGTATGTGGCGAAGGAGGCTTGAGGATACTCAGTACCAAAGAGAAAGACATAAGTATAATACTTATCTAGATAGCTCTTAAATAGATCTAGAGATTTACAGGTGCTTTTATGTAAGTGGTCATATTCTACTACGTCACCGACTATCAAAGCTGGCTTATGATTGTTCTCTATGTGCATTAAGAACATTTGACTCGGGTTGATTGGAAGTTGTGATTCGCTCATAATTTAATTTAATGATGTTAACGTGTCAGCCTTTGTGATTAAACAGAAGCTCGATGGGAGCCATTTTTGCTTACCTGCGTTACATGAAAAGGATTATAGAGCCAATATTTGGATGCGACTTCGTTGTCTGACACGACATAGAACTTTAATTCGTAACGGTGATCTTGATATATAAATTCTTGACGAGTGCAGGTGCCTACAAATTGATTGGCATCTGGGAGCTGAGCTTTTAAGTCCTCAAATAATTCTATTGGTATATTCATTGGGTTAACTTCCAGTAACTAAATATAGTGATAAATCATGTGATCTTAGAGGTGCTTCTAAATTGTGCTTGGATTCGATGGACAGTATGCTTTAGCAATGATAATTTCAGCTGTGATAAACAGAACCGGCCATCATAAAGTTATTGCTTTAAGCTAGACTACTAAAGGATTGATTACGGAAAGCTGAAGGATTAAACGAATTGTGTTTGGATGCTAATGTAATGGCTGACTTTTGATCTCAGATATCAATAGTAATGAATGCCGTAAAGCACTTATGCAACTGGGTAAACTTTCAGTTATAATATCACGATAACTCAACAATTTATCGATTAACTGCTGTTGCAAGACGATATCCCCATACGCCGCATTTCGTTGCCAATATATCTCTGTACCTAAGGTAAACGAGTGAACAAGGTCGTTACGTATCTCGAAGAATTCTTTAAACTCATCAAATAATTCTTTCAATGACTTATACGGCTCTGTCAATTTAAAGATATTTGGAATATTGTTGAGAACTCGTCCAGTGTAAACAGCATCCTTTGCAAGGCCAGTCGGAAAAAAGTGCCATAATAGGTCTCCAATCCTATCCCAGAACTGGTATATGGACTGATATCCGAAACTAACATGCATAATATATCTTCGATCGATACGGGTCGCAGTTATATTATATGGGCTCGAACTGATATAAGGGTGCAAATAATGCAACATACCTGCACAAAACTTTATGTCGCCAGATAACAGCACGAAATCATCATACATCTTAAAATCAGATTCAATAAACGGATTTAGTACTGCCACTGATCTAGTAACATCAACAAAGTAACTTAGGAAGTTGTTATTGTTCCACCGTTCCTCAACATCAGCATGAAAATCGTCAATTGATTGCAAATTCAACGCCTTATATACGTCAAGTAATTCTTCAGTATGATCTAAGTAAGATTGTATACCCATGAGTTAAAGATAGTTAAATTAGCTTGCTTAAGAGCTCCCTTGACTTAGTAAAGACTGGACTTTCATTCAGCTAGGCTTATCAGCCTGGCTTCCTTTACCCATCCGTTAGATTTGTGAGGAATAATCTATTTGACGTATATTAGTTTATCTAAATCTCTCAACATGAAAAGAATTTTAACAGTAATAACATTACTGGCACCTACGCTGGCATTTGCACAAGCTCAATCAATTGCATCCGGCAGTTTAATTGGTGGTGTCGTTGCTCTGGTCATACTTTTCTTGCTATTCCTTGTACTGAGAGGAGTTGTAATGTGGTATTGGAAGATCAATACAATAATTGAAAACCAAACTAAACAGATCAGAACTCAACAAGAAACCAACAATTTGTTGAGCGAGCAAATCACATTAATGAAAGGCTACTATAAGCCCGACCAGGAATCAATCAGCGCCAAAGAACCGATTGATTTAAGCAAGCCGGAGGATTAATAGTTATGAATGCAATATCAGGAGCCATAATTGGCGCTTTAATAGGCTTTATATCCGCATTTGGATTTATACGTACCAACTCTAAGAAAAGTCAATGGGGCATGCTTATACCCATCGTTACTCCAATTATCACAATTATTGGTG
>DATFQH010000276.1:0-4278 GCA_035264385.1 Pedobacter sp. | reverse complement strand
GGGCCAGGTACATCAGGGCGATAAGCTGCAGGCAAGGCTGGCCGGAGAACAGCTGCTTAATTTTGATATAAAATAGTTTTAATGATCAGATTCAATATACTGCTGGCATTCATCATGCTTACTATAACCAGCACCTATGCTCAGCAAATCTTCAGTACAAACAAATATCCGCTTGTTGATTTTCGCTCGCCGCTCGACATCAGCCCTCCTGCTCTTGCCGGTTCCTTTGGTGAACTCCGTGCCAATCATTTTCATTCCGGTATAGACTTCCGCACCAACCAGCGCCAGGGCTACCCGGTTTATGCGATCGCCGATGGTTATATTTCCAGGTTACGTGTACAGAACAGCGGCTTTGGGTTGGCGCTTTATATCAATCATCCCAATGGTTTTACCTCGGTATACGGGCATCTCCAGCGCTTCAGCCCTAAGATAGCGCAGCAGGTAAAATCCCTGCAGTATCAAAAGAAATCTTATGAGATCGATGAATTTCCGAATTCTATGCTTATACCGGTACATAAAGGAGAAGTTATTGCTTATTCGGGGAATACAGGAAGCTCGGGGGGACCGCATCTCCACTTCGAGATCAGAGACACCAAAACTGAAGCAACCATCAATCCGCAGTTGTTTGGTATAGATATACCAGACAACATTCCACCTGTCATCTATTCCATCTATGTTTACCAGCTGAATCAAAAGGCCTTTAACGAATTCACACCCAAACAATATCTTCAGGTAGCGGGGGGCAACGGCAGTTACAGATTGGCCAAGACAAGTACCATTACCCTTGGCGGAGAAGTGGGCTTTGGCATGGTTACTACCGACAGGCACAATGGTGCGTCCGGATTAAACGGGGTTTACTCCATTGAACTTCAGCTGGATGGCAGCCCGGTTTATATATCTTCACTGGAGCGATTTGAATTTGAGAACAGTAAGGCCATCAATTCCCATATCGATTACCCCATGTACCTGAATAGCAAAAGATCTATACAGAAGAGCTTCGTGGATCCCGGAAACCCGCTTAAAATTTACAGTAACCTGGTCAATAATGGGCGGATCTCCTTTACAGACGGCAAACGGCACCAGCTCAAATATATCGTCACAGATTCAAGAGGCAACAAGAGTGTTCTTGAATTCCAGGTACAGGCAGACAATAAGCCGGTTCAGGAGAAAGCAGAAGCACAACAAGGAACCACATTTTCTTATGCAACGCCCAATGAATACAACAACGACGAGATCAAGGCCATTTTGCCTAAGGGAACACTTTACAATGATTTAAACTTCATTTACAAAAGAGCTCCAAAACCTGCTGCCGGTGCGTATTCTGCCATGCACCAGATTCACAACAATCGGACCCCGCTACATACGGGCTTTCAGCTCTGGATCAGGCCCGACAGTACCTTGGGCCAATACAGGGATAAGGCGGTTATTGTGAATGCAGGCAGGGCCTCACAGGGAGGTTATTTTGAAGATGGTTATATCAAGGCAACTCCGCGAAACTTCGGGAGCTTCTTTGTTGCGGTCGATACCATCGCACCGTCAGTGCTTCCGATAAATATATCAAATGGGAAAAATATGGCCGGGATCAGCAAGATGTCGTTCAAACTCAGAGACAATCTTTCAGGCATCAAAAGCTTTAACGGCTATATTGACGGCCGATGGGTACTTATGGAATTTGACACCAAGACAGCCACATTATGGCACAGCTTCGACGACAGCACCACAACAGGCAGACACACCCTTGAGCTCATTGTCACCGACATGAAAGACAACAACAGGAACTATTCAATCACATTTTATAAATAGCATTATGAGTGAATTAAAAGAAGGCCAGAAAGCCCCTGATTTTACATCAACCGATCAAAACGGCAATACCATATCCCTTGACCAGTTCAGGGGCAAAAAGGTAATCCTTTACTTCTATCCAAAGGACGATACTCCGGGCTGCACGGCAGAAGCCTGCGATTTCAGGGATAATTACCAGGGACTTACTGCAAAGGGCATTGTTGTTCTCGGGGTGAGCGTTGATGACGAGAAGTCTCATCAGAAATTTGTAACCAAGCACAGCCTGCCATTTACACTCCTTGCAGATACAGATCAAAAGATCGTTGAAGCTTATGGGGTATGGGGAGAAAAGAATATGTATGGAAAACTTTACATGGGCACGATCCGTACGACGTTCGTTATTGACGAAGACGGTGTTATTCTGCACATCATTAGAAAGGTAGACACCAAAAACTCTACTGCACAGGTGCTTGAGCTTTTAAATTAAGCTATTATTTAACGAGCAACCGGTTAATCTTTTCGTACATTTCATTGGCGTGAAATGGTTTTGAAATATAATCGTCCATTCCTATGGCCATGCACCGCTCCAGTTCACCTTTAATGGTATGGGCAGTCATGGCTACAATAGGAATTTTTCCTTTTTTATGAGCCATCTTCCTGATATGGACCGTGGCCTCATATCCATCCATTTCAGGCATCTGAAGATCCATCAGAATGATATCAAAATGCGTACCCTCCATCATATCCAATGCGATCTTTCCATTTTCTGCTACACTGGTTTCATATCCGTGCTTATTCAGTAGCTTTAGTACCAGTATCTGATTAATAGCATTGTCCTCAACGATCAGCACATGTATCCCCTTGCCAATTTGCGGTACCCGATCCGGGGATAGTGCTTCAGGAGCATCACTGATCATCACCGAATGTTTTCCGCGCCTCAGAAAGGGCAGAATGAACTTAAACTCAGAACCTTCGGCAGGTATACTGCTCAGGAAGATCTCTCCGTTTTGAAGCATAACAAGCTGTTTTACAATACTAAGGCCAACGCCCGTACCACCGAACTTACGCGAGGTATCATTTTCAGCTTGCTCAAATACATCAAATATCTTTTCCTGTTTCTCTTGCTGGATACCTATTCCGGTATCCTTAATAGAGAAAGCGACCAGAATCTCTTCTGCTGAATGTTCGCAGGTTGCTGCTACTGTAATGAGAACACGACCCTCATTGGTGAACTTAATTGCGTTAGAAGTCAGATTCAAGAGGATCTGTGTAAGCCGCACCGCATCTCCGTATACAAGCGGCGGCACAGTTTGATCCACTTCATATCTTAAACCGATATTCTTAAATCTCGCATTAGGCTCGTTCAGCAAAAAAACAGATTCAACGACCTCCAGAATATTGAAAGGGGCCATCATAAATTTGATCTCGCCTGCGCCAATTCTTGAGAAATCGAGAATATCATTAAAAGTAGCCAACAGGTGATCTCCGGATTTGAGGATCATTTTCAGTGATTCATGTTGATCTTCATTCATGACTGAATCTTCCAGGTGCCGTGCAAAACCCAATATTGCATTCATGGGCGTACGTATCTCATGGCTCATATTGATCAGAAACTGCTGTTTTGCTTTTTCGCTTTGCTGCGCTCTTTCCTTCTCAGCGATCACGGTCAGCTCTGTGAGCTTTAGCTCCTCCATATTGTGGTCCAGCGTTGCGGTCATTTCGTTAAATGATGTCGCCAGCATACCAATCTCGTCCTTCGAATAAACGGGAACTCTTGTCTTCAGCTCGCCTTCCCTCACCCGCTCTGCACCTTCCACAATAGCATCCAGCCCTCTCTTCAAATTTTTATTGATGGATATTGCAATCAACATACTGCTGATTCCAATGGTAAGGGACAATGCGAGTACCGTCCTCAATACCATGCCTTCCAGCCAGCGGGCACCTTCACCAAGGGTAAAGGAGAAATCGTCTTCCAGTTTGGTCAGCTCGCGGTTGATGTTGTCAATATCATTAAGCACGGCAGTAGTTTCAGCCTGATCAGCGTTTTTTTGAATCAGCGCATGCAGGTTTTCGCCGATCATTTTCAGTGTATCAAGTGCGGGCTCTGCCTTGCCCCATGCCTGAAAAGCCTTGTCCAGATAATATACTTTATGAAATCTTCTGGCCAGGTAGATCATCCCGTCGATATCATCAGGATGATTCCGCCCCGCTAAGAATCCGGATCTTGCTGCTTCAAGATCCAGCTCGGGCTTGGCAATCTCGATTCTTGCTGCCTTATCACCCAAAGGCACCTTCAGCCATTTCTTGAATTCCCGGTAATCGTTCTCATCGTGTGAATAGGCATATTGACGCAGGTTAAGTATCGCATCCTTTTGTGCTTTGGACCAAAGCCCTTCTCCGCCAACATACGACCGCACAGCTGAGAGTGTAGTTATGGAAAACCACAACGTACACAACTCAATCATAACTAATAATGCCGTAAAACCGATTGTAAAA
>DATFQH010000275.1:0-11440 GCA_035264385.1 Pedobacter sp. | reverse complement strand
AGAAAGATTAACGCCCAAGTTACAGGGAAAATTACCTTCTCAGAGAAGACATGAGTACACTGCGCGCAGCGCCTGAGTACGTTAGTCTTCGAAGAGAACGGTTATTTTCCAACGCCCAATTTATTTTCCATCAAAGGTGTTGCAATTGGGTATGATTCAGAAAGATTAACGCCCAAGTTTCAGGGAAAATTACCATTTCTAACGCCCAATTTATTTTCCATCAAAGGCGTTGCAATTGTGTATGATTCAGAAAGATTAACGCCCAAGTTACAGGGAAAATTACCTTCTCAGAGAAGACATGAGTACACTGCGCGCAGCGCCTGAGTACGTTAGTCTTCGAAGAGAACGGTTATTTTCCAACGCCAGGGCTAGGAAGATTTCTGAATCAGACACACCGCATAGGCCACTACACCTTCTTCACGTCCAATGAAGCCCATTTGTTCGTTGGTGGTCGCTTTGATGGAAATGTCTTCTATAGAAATGCCGATGGCGTCGGCGATATTTTGCTGCATAGCCGGAATGTGAGGGTTGATCTTTGGCGCTTCCAGACACAGCATTGCATCTATATTGCCGATCTCGTATCCTTTTTCGACAAGTAGTTTTACCGTTTCCTGAAGCAGGATGATACTGCTGATGCCCTTCCACCGGGCATCGGTGTTTTTGAAATGGAAGCCGATGTCTCTCAGGTTTGCTGCACCAAGCAGGGCGTCGCATATGGCATGCAACAACACATCGGCGTCTGAATGGCCAAAAGCCCCTTTATGGTGGTCCAAATTAACTCCGCCTACTACAAAAGGATGGTTGACTTTCAATTGGTGTACATCGAATCCGAAGCCGACTTTAATTTTCATTTGTTTACAGTTCTTATTGGTTATTTTATTACGGCATCCGTATTTTACGGATAGTTTTACTGAGCCAGTTTTTTATCAGTTCTGTTATTTTGCATCCCCAAAGTTAAACAGCAGGGTAAATCTTAAGGTATTGGTCAGGGCACTCTTCTGTGCATTGGCCATGAGATACGAAAAATCTATATTGAACACATTGTATTTCAGACCTGCCCCGACGGTAAAGTAACGCTTATTGCCCTTGCCCGGGTTCTCGTAGAAATATCCTGCCCTGAAGGCGAATTGCTGATTGTACCAGTATTCCATTCCTGCTGCAATGTTTACTTCTTTAAGTTCTTCGCTGAAACCTCCGGGTGCATCGCTAAATGAACCGAAAATACCGGACGGCACGGACCTGTCCGGATCCTTTCCGGCAATGATTTTACCCTCGCCATCGTAGACAGGCTGAGTGGGTACAAGGAGTTTATTGAGATCGAGGGCAAAGGTAAACTGGCTGAAATCGTCGATCAGGAAAGTGGAGGCCCCACCTATTTTTAAGTTTGCCGGCAAAAAGTTCTTCCCGCCCCCGCCGCTTACATAGCTGATCTTTGTGCCAATATTGGAAATGTTTATTCCTCCTGAAACGATGGCATCGGTGCCGAAAAGAACGGTCGGTTTTTTATAGTAGGCAGAGATATCTACTGCTAGTGCGGAGCCTGCCCGGATTTCCTGCCCGGCAACAAATTGCCCTGATGAAAGACTGGAACGAATATACCGCAACGCTGTTCCCAGTGAAAAGGATTCGCCGAAGCGCTTGGCATAAGTAACGTCGAAAGCGAGTTCATTAGGACTATAGATGCCCAGATCCTGCTGGTTTATGTCTACAAACTGGATTTCCCCGAGAGAGAAGAACCGTAGCGAGCTGCCAATGGTATTGCTTTCGTCAAGTTTATAAAAGCCGCTTAAATAGGCAAGGTTGATGTCAGGTACAAGTGCTTTAAGCCATGGGCTGTAGGAGACTGAAAATCCATACTGACGATCTAGAAATGCAATTTTTGAAGGGTTGATGCTCATTGCATTTGCATCGGGCTGAATGGCAACTCCTGCATCACCCATGCTTCCCGCCCTTGCATCCGGCGTGATCAGTAAAAAAGGAACAGCCGTAACGATGTTATTGGATTCGCCGCCATTGGTCTGTGTGCCGGGTTGCACCACCTGGGCAAATGCCCCTGCAGAAGCTGTGGCTAAGGAAAGGAAGCTTAAGACAATTTTTGTTAAGAACCCAGAGCTCATTTTACTTATTTTTTTGGTGCCGCTAAGGTATGCAAGTTAGTATTGTGCGGAGTAATTTCAAAGTAAACCGCGATTTACTATATGGGCTTGGTGTTGCTTAGGTGATTCATTTTTACTTTATTATGTCGAAAAGCTCATATTCAGCGAGTTGTGTGCAATCGGGCCATTACCTTAAAAAAGATTTTTTTGGAGCATACCTGTTTTTTTGCGTAGTTTTAACAGTTAGAGTAACTATTTGCATGACCCAATGAAAAAAACATACTTATATTCACTTGCATCCCTTATGGTTGTGGCATCCCTGGTTTCCTGTAAGGCGCCTGCTGGAAAATCAGATAAAACAGGATTGGCTTACAATAAGAAAGAATATGGAGGTTTTCAGGTAAACAATAAATTCAGGCGCGGGCCGGGCCCGGGTTTGGTTGAGATTGAAGGCGGTGTTTTTGTAATGAGCGGAAGTGCGATCAATATTCCTGGCCAGGAACTAAGTGAATATAACCACAAGCGTGAAACCACGGTTTCTTCTTTTTACATGGATGAAACAGAGGTTTCTAACACGAACTGGCTGGAATATCTAAACTGGATCAGGACTAATTATCCGACAGATTATGAGTATTATTACAATGAGTTGCCGGATACGCTGGTTTGGCGAAGACCACTTTCTTATAATGAACCTTATGTAGACAATTATCTGAGACATCCTGCTTATCAGGATTATCCTGTAGTTGGTGTAACCTGGGAACAGGCTGACAGGTATTGCTCATGGAGAACGGACAGGGTAAATGAACTTTTACTGCGTGACAAGGGCTACATGACTGCGTTTAAGGACATCAACGGAACAACCAAAGGAGCTGCGGCCACCACAACTACGGCAAAGCCTACAGAACCTTTCAATACAGATATCTATCTGAATGGCCAGTATGATGATAAGGGTAAAAGGGCTATGAAGGATTTGAATCCCTCTAATAGTGCTCCCGGGGCTGCGGGTACTGCAGGAACCAAGGGTGCAACCAGGAACGTGAGGCTTGAGGACGGAATTTTAAAGCAGCCTTATCGCTTGCCTACAGAGGCTGAATGGGAATATGCGGCACTGGGTCTTATTGGCAATACAAAGTATGAGAATATCAATGAAAATAAAATATATCCATGGAACGGCCTGGGCTTAAGCTCTGCTAAGAAAAGGACCCGGGGACTGATTCTGGCCAACTTCAAAAGGACTAAGGGCGATTATATGGGTGTAGGTGGTTCGTTAAATGACAAAGGGGGATTAACGGTTCCTGTAAGGTCTTATCTGCCCAATGATTTTGGTTTGTATAATATGGCCGGAAACGTGAATGAATGGGTTGCGGATGTGTACCGTTCTAAGACCTTTGAAGCTGCTGATGCTTTTAATCCTTACCGCGGTAATTTTTATCAGGATAAGCAAATGGCTGATGCTGCAACAGGAAGGATTGCAAAAGACAAGCACAACCAGCCTGTAATGATCGCTGCTGTTTCTGCAAGAAAACAGACCTGGGCAGAGAAACAGGCTGCCGCTGCTGCTCCTGCAGCCGTGGATTCTCTAGGCACTAAGAATGGTTATGCTGATCAAAGGGGATATCGCGACCCGGCTAATGAGCTTTATGGTGAAACTACCCTGATCAACGACAAGTCGAGGGTTTATAAGGGCGGTTCATGGGATGATCAGGCAAATTGGCTGAATCCTGCGACCCGCAGGTTTATGCAGCAGGATGAGGCTACTGCTGACATTGGATTCAGGTGTGCTATGACTATGCTTGGTGCTTCTGAGATACGTTCATCTGGAAAACCGCAGTTTAAACCTAAACAGCAAAGGGCATTTAAATCGAGATAATACGATATATGATGTTATAGAAAAAGGAGCCTTTATAGGGCTCCTTTTTTATGATCACTCGAATTCGATCAGGATCTGGTTTTTTTCTACCTTATCTCCCTTCAGGATATTTATTTTTTTGATGGTTCCATCGGCCGGTGATTTGATGATATTTTCCATCTTCATCGCCTCCAGGATCATAAGGCCATCTCCTTTGCTGACTTCTTGGCCTGCTGTGGTAAGTATACTCAGCACGAGTCCGGGCATAGGTGCTTTTACTTCCTTTACCCTACTTCCCGCTCCTGTGTCCATGCCCATCCGCTTGAGCAGCTCATCGTACCTGTCTTCCAGCTTAACCTCGTAAATATTGCCGTTGACCTTTACCTGGCAGGTTTTTTCTGCTTTATTTTCAGAAATGATCTCTGCGTTGTATGATTTGTGCTGATAGATGAAATGGGTGTGATTTCCCGACAGGTTTCTCTGATCCAGTTCTATTCTTGTGCCGTTTACTTCGATATCGTCACCTATGATTTGTACGTCAAAATCGTACTTGTCTTCAACTTTTACCTTCATGCTATTGGGTTAGTGCGTATTGAATTAAGTTTGCGCCCATTTTAAGCGCGCTTAGCCGTTTTTCAGGGCTATCATCGGGATATGTGCCGGCGTCCTCCCATCCGTTGCCCAAATCGCACTCAAACGTATAGTAACATACCATCCTTCCTTCCCATATCAGTGCCATGCCCTGCGGGCGTTTACCATCATGTTCATGGATTTTAGGAAGGCCGCCGGGAAATTTAAACTTCTGGTTATACAGGATATGGTCTGCCGGTAATTCTAAAAATGTAAGTTCAGGAAAGACCTTCTTCATTTCTCTGCGGATAAACTTATCGAGGCCATAATTGTCGTCGATATGAAGAAATCCGCCCCCAATCAGGTATTTGCGAAGGTTTGCTGATTCAGCGTTACTGAACACGATGTTGCCATGGCCTGTAAGGTATGCGAAGGGATAATTGAACAGTTCGCCACTGCCTACTTCCACAATGGCTTCCTGCGCGTTGAAATTGGTATTCAGGTTTTTATTGCAAAAGTCTATGAGGTTTGGGAGGGCTGTTCTGTTGGCGTACCAGTCTCCACCGCCATTGTATTTCAATTTGGCAATTTTATAGGTTGGGTCCTGAAAACTGCACAAAGATAAGATCAGCAGGGCAAATATGAGTATCCTTAACTTCATCTGTTTAAATAATTGACTTCAAAACACGCTGCAAGTGCAGCCGTTTCTGTACGAAGTCTTGTCTCGCCTAAAGTTAGTGGTTTGTAGCCACTATGCAAAGCGGATTCGATTTCCTGGGCTGTGAAGTCGCCTTCGGGACCGATAAGGATAATATAATGCCCGCCCGATACCGCTACCTGACTGATGTATTGTTTGGGCTCGTTTTCAATACAGTGTGCGATCATCCTGGTGCTCTGGCTATCATTGCTGGTTTTCAGGAAATCTGAAAGGCTGATCTGGGGATTTAATATGGGGTGATAGGCCTGAAGGGATTGCTTTATTGCTGATGTGATAATTTTATTCAGCCTGTCTTCTTTAATGATCTTTCTTTCTGATCTCTCGCAGATAATCGGTGTGATCTCTTCAATGCCAATCTCAGTGGCTTTTTCGAGGAACCATTCGAGCCTGTCTATATTCTTTGTTGGCGCAACTGCGATATGAAGATGGTGTTTACGCTGCTGATGGTTTAATGTTGTTTCAGTGACCCGCAGGTACACATTCTTCTTAGTTTCGGCAGTAATCTCGGCTTTATACAGTCCTCCCCGGCCATCTATCAGATGTACCTGTTCCCCTATACCCAGCCTTAAGACTTTAGTGCAGTGTTTGCTTTCTTCTTCATTTAAGATATATTCACTGGAGCTGATGTCTGGAGTGTAAAAAACATGCATCGCAATGTTGCTTAGTGATTATCTACCATATCGCTTTTACTGATGACCAGTTCCAGTTTTATGGTTTCGATATTTTGTTCTGTTTTCTTTAAGATAGTGAACAGATAGCCGTAGCATTCTTCGCTGTCTCCTACCTCCGGGATTTTTCCAAAGGCATGGGACACAAGGCCGCCTACTGTATCGAAGTCTTCATCTTCGGGAAGGTCGTGAGGAAGGTGCTCATTAACGTCGTAAACGGTGGCATAGGCGTTAATGATAAACTCTGTATCTGAGATCTTTTCTACCGTTGGTTTTTCCTCATCGTACTCGTCCTGTATTTCTCCGACGATCTCTTCAACGATATCTTCAAGGGTAACCATACCCGCAGTTCCTCCGAATTCATCGATCACTATAGCGATCTGGATGCGTTTTTGCTGTAGCTCACTGAGCAGGTCATTTATTTTCTTCGTTTCAGGAACAAAATATGGTTTTCTGATAATATCACTTAATTTCCAGTCTTTGTTACTTGCCAGTAACGGGAGTATGTCCTTGGCGTGTACTATGCCTATGATCTTATCAATGATATCATCATATACCGGCATTCTGGAATACCCTTCTGCAATAATTGTATCAACTACCTCCTGCTTCGGACTGGAGAGTTCAATGCCGGATATCTTGGTACGCGGTACCATGATGTTTTTAACAACCCGTTCGTTAAAGTCGAATACATTCTTTATGAGTTCGTGCTCATTGGTATCCAATGCCCCGCTTTCCTTGCCCTGATCGAGCAGGTAGTACAGTTCTTCGGTACTGTGGACAGATTCATGACCGCCGATACTGGAGATGCCGAAGATTTTTAGAATGATGTTGGCAAAGCCGTTCAGTATCCATATAAAGGGTCTGCAGAGCCAGTAAAATCCCTGCAGGGGGAGGGCTATAAACAGGGTCGTAGCAACAGGTCTTTGTATAGCGATTGATTTGGGTGCCAGTTCGCCAAATACGATGTGCATAACCGTAATGCAAAGAAATGCAATGATTGTAGATATTGAAGTAATATAAACTTCAGAAAGATTAAAGTTTATTAATAAGTTATGGACGATATTATGCATTACGGATTCACCTACCCATCCCAGGGCAAGTGAGGCGAGTGTAATCCCCAGTTGGGTAGCAGCAAGGTAGCCATCCAGGTGTTGGGTAATGTACTTTGCGATATTTGCAACCCTGCTTCCTGACTTCGCTTTGATTTCAATTTGTGAGGCTCTAACCTTTACAATTGCAAATTCAGCTGCAACGAAAAACCCGTTCAGCGCGACTAAGAAGAATGTAAAAAATATCTTAAGACCTTCCATTAAGAATTATTATTTCTAAACTTTTCATCATAAAGTGCTATACTTTCCTGTATTACCTTATGCGCATAACGTACTCCAAGCAGATGTTCTATCGTCACTTTCTTTTCTTCCAGGGCCTTGTAGTCCTGGAAAAACTTAACGATTTCTTTCATGGTATGCGGAGGCAGGTCTGCCAGGTCATTAATGTAGTTGACTGACATGTCATTTTTGGCAACAGCAATAATCTTATCGTCCTGCTCGCCGTTGTCTACCATATGCATTACACCGATTACTTTTGCTTCAATTATAGATAAGGGATAAACATCTACCGAGCAGAGCACAAGAATGTCCAGGGGATCATTGTCATCGCAGTATGTTTGTGGAATAAAGCCGTAATTGGCCGGATACATTACAGAAGAAAAAAGAACCCTGTCCAATTTTATCAGGTTAGATTCTTTATCAATTTCGTATTTAGCTTTTGATCCTTTCGGAATTTCAATAATTGCGTTTACTGTTTCAGGTAGGTTATCACCAGGAGATACACTGTGCCAAGGGTGATTATCGTATTTACTCATTTTTATTGTCAATGTTTATTTTTTCATCATCATTGCTCTTAACTACTCTGTTTTTTACAAAAGTATAAACAAGAGGTATTGTTGTTATGGCAATAAATCCTATAATTATATATAATAAATAGTCATTAATTTCTTTTTCAAATCTTTTGCCAAGAAAATACCCGAGCAAAGTTAATGAAGCAATCCATAATAAAGCACCGGCTACATTATATAATGCAAATTTTCTGAAGTCAAGTTTAACCACACCTGCAAAAATCGGTGCAAAAGTTCTGACAATAGGAACAAACCTTCCCATGATCAACGCAAAGGCACCTTGCTTGTGATAGTATTGTTCCGCCGCTTTCAAATAACGTTTCTTAAAAAAGAAAGAGTCCTTTCGATGATACAGTACGGGTCCTGTTTTTCGTCCGAACCAGTATCCGGTAAAATTGCCAAGAATGGCTGCCGCACAAAGCCCTAAGATCATTAGATATATGTTAACATCCAGTTTGCCGGTAGCGACAAACATACCTGCCAGAAAAAGCAGGTAATCTCCTGGAAGGAAGAAGCCGAAGAATAACCCGGTTTCTGCAAAAATCACAAACATCACAACATAAAAACCACCTTCTCTGAGTAATTTTTCGGGGTCTATAAATTGTTGTAATGAGGTCCAGAAATCTTGCATAGTTCAATTATTCGTAAAACTACAAATAATTATCAACAGAAACCTTTATATTAAATTTAAAATTACAGCAGGATAAACGCCTAAAAACAGGGTGATAATCAACGAGAGTACCAGCACGACCTTGTATTGCACAGGGGCTTCCAATTGGATCTCTCCACCTTCTTTGAAATACATCGCTACGATTACCTTAAAGTAATAATAAAATCCAACCAAAGCATTCAGGATGGCAAATGCAACTAGATAGATCTGGTATTCGTTCATGACATTGAGAAACATCAGGTATTTACCAATGAAACCGGCAGTCAATGGAATTCCTGCAAGAGAAAGCATTGCTACTGTGAGAACCAATGCTGTAAAAGGATTTCTTTTTGCCAGTCCGTTGAAACTGTCGAAGTGGTCACTACCTGTCTTTTGTTTAACCAGTATCAATACTGCAAAGGCAGTGATACTTGCAAAGGTATATGCGGCAGCGTATACAAGCACATTATTTGAAGAGCTTGTTGTTAGGGTAACCAATGAAAACAAAAGGTATCCTGCGTGGGAGATGCTTGAATAGGCAAGCATTCTTTTGAAATTCTTCTGAAATAACGCTGTCACATTTCCGATAAATAATGTCAGGCATACAATTGCCATCAATGGCGGCAACCAAAAGTCGTGCAATGGTGCGAGCGTACCGGCAAAAAGACGAATAAAAGCCGCAAAACCTGCAGTTTTAACAACAGTGGACATGAATGAGGTGATCAGTGTAGGGGCTCCTTCATATACATCCGGTGTCCAGAAATGGAACGGTGCGGCTCCGATTTTAAAACTAAGTCCGATCATTAAAAGGATGACCCCGGGATAGAACATTGGTGAAATTGTTCTGAAGTTCCCCACAAGATACTGGTTAATCACTTCGAGATCAAATGATCCTGTTGCGCCATAGATTAATGTGATGCCAAATAACAGGAATCCTGTAGAGAAGGCTCCCATGAGGAAGTATTTCAATGATGCTTCGTTGGACCCAAAATTACTCTTTCTAATGCCTGCAAGGATATAGAGACTTACAGACATAATTTCAACACCTATAAAGAGCATAGACATGTTACGGTAAGAAAGCATGATTATAATTCCTGTCAGCGCGAATAGAATAAGTGTAAAGTATTCGGCTATATTTTCGCTGTCCGTTGAAAAATAGTTCTGTGTAAGCAAAAATATAAACAGGGTACCCAATATGGTGATGCCGGAAAATGCAAGGGCAAAATTATCCATCTGCATCATTCCGTAATAAATATGATTGGTATTCCAGGATGTAGCAACAAAGGCCAGTGCAGCAAGCAAACCAATCAGTGTAAGGGGCAATAATGCTTTTCTGGCTTTAAACAAGCCTGCATAAAGCACTACTAAAGCTGTAACAGTAATTGTTAAGATAATATTCATTTGCTTAATTTACCGATGTTAATTTTTGTGTGATTTGTTCTATTAAATGTTGCACGGCCGCTTCTGATAAATTCAGGATTGGCTTGGGATATACGCCCACTACTATAATAAGTGCACAGATTGCATACAATACGATTTTTTCTGTCCCTTGTATGTCAGTGAATGATAGGGTAAGTTCATTGGTTTTTCCCAGCATAACATTTTGGTACATCCTTAGCATATATACTGCACCGAAGATAATCGTGAGGCCCGCAAAAACCGCTATCCAGATGTTATATTGATAAACTGAGATCAGTAAAAGGAATTCGCCAACAAAACCGTTGGTGCCGGGTAAGGCAACTGTTCCCAGTACTATAATTAAGGAAACAATAGCCAATTGAGGTGCTTGTTTGGCTATCCCTCCGAGTTCACTGATCTTGTTCGTTTTTAAACGGCTCGAAATGATATCCAACACAAAGAACAATCCAACTACGTTGATCCCATGACTGAGCATTTGTACCATTGCTCCCTGCATACCCTGGGTGTTTAATGCAAAAATACCTGCGCAAATCAGGCCTACGTGTGCAATCGAGGAATAGGCCACTAACTTCTTGGCATTTTTTTGAGTAAATGCAATCAGAGAGGCGTATACGATTCCTATGACTGAAAGTATGATTACTGTGTTACCCCACTCCTGCAGTCCTAATGGCGCAATAGGCAAGAGCCATCTGATGACCCCGTAAATACCCATTTTTAGCATAATGCCTGACAATAGCATGGTGCCTACAGCCGGAGCTTCAGTATAAGTGTTGGGCTGCCAGGTATGAAAGGGAAATATTGGCATTTTAATAGCGAATGCGATAAAAAATGCCCAAAAGATCCAGCTTTGCTGAGTCGCATCCAGGTTTAAATTATAGAAAGCCTGTATGTCAAAGTTTTTTGCGGGATTCTGCAGATACAGGTAAATGATTCCAAGTAACATAAATAAGGATCCGGCAATGGTATATACGAAAAACTTCATATTTACCTTTATCCTGTCTTTACCCCCCCACACTGCGCAAATAAAGTATATCGGAATTAATGCGGCTTCCCATCCTATATAAAAAAGGAACGCGTCTAGTGCAGTAAATACCAGCAAAAGGCCGGTCTGCATAAATAAGATCAGTGCGAAGAAGGCATTTGAATCTTTATAATTATGCTGATACCCGCTAAGAACGATTAGTGGAACCAAAACATTGGTTAATAGTACGGTTATTATATTGATGCCGTCAATACCTACATGGAAATTGATCCCAAGTTCCTGTATCCAGGGTTGATTTATGGAAAATTGAATACTGGCATCAAGTGTGAAATTACATACGGTTACCAGGGTCAACGCCAGCGAAGCTATTGATGATGCCAGGGCGATATGTTTTGCGGCACTGCCTGAAAGGGCGGTAGCCAAAGCACCAACCAAAGGTAAAAATATCAGAAGTAGTAAAAGTTGTTCCATTATGTTTCCTGAACGATCTTTTATAGAGATAAATAAGTATACAATAACAATGAGATGATTCCTATCACCATCATAAAAATATAAAAACCAACGTTGCCGGATTGTACCAGTCGTATTGCCT
>DATFQH010000274.1:0-5967 GCA_035264385.1 Pedobacter sp. | reverse complement strand
GTCTATTCTTTTACTTCTGTCTTTATAGGTGTCCTGTAGCGGCTTACCGAGTTCCATCTGATCTGCCCACTTTTTTAGTGTTCCTGAGTTCAGTAATGTTTCAAGGGATAGGGCGAATGATGGCTTCATTTGAAACATGCCAATTGAGAAATCGGAATAGTCTTGTCCGAATGTGGTATACAGACTCATCAGCGAGCCTGTTTCTACCACATCATAAAATTCGTTGTATCGCATCAGTTCAGGGAAAATGACGCTTTCAATGATCCGGCTGTCTTCGTTATAGACGAAAGCCAATCTTTTTATTCGGGGCCTGATCCGCTCTGCGCTTTTATTTGCCTGTTTGTATGGTGTGCTAAAGATTTTTTTAAAGTCCTGAGCGATGGCCATATCGTTTAGTTTCAGGAACATCAGCACAAAAACAAACAGGGGTTTAAAGCTCCCTGTGGCAGGCATAAACTTCTCTGTTTTGGATGGTGATCCAGTTAAGTATGGTCTTGCCTCCCTCAACTGAAATTGCCGGTTGTACCGCCATCTCAACTTTCTCTCCGTCTGCAAAGAATAGCGTTCCTCTTTCAAACCAGGCTACGGATTTTGCATCGGCCGATTTAAATAGCTTGCCTTCTCCGTTTAGACCTGAATCCATTTTTAACACTTCTTCTCCATTGAGATAAATGGTTTTTCTCGAATTGGAGATTTCAATGAAATTACCTTGGGCGTCCAGGTAGCTTTTGCTGGCTTGCACTTCGAGGAAAGGGCCTTTGTTGCTGCCATCTGGGAAGAGGAGATAAAAATCGTCGTTAGCGACATATTTGGTCTGTTCTTCCAGAGTTTTGCCAAGGAAGGGGGTTTTGTTTACCCTTACTGCAGCGGATTCGTCATTTTCACTAACATAAAGTTCGCCGGCGATAAGCGGAAGTTTGCGCTTGCCAAGATGGCTTATGAAATAATTATTTACCGCTGATTTTTCCATATTCATAGCGATGCCATAAAATTTCTTCTTTTCCTTATTGTGATAAAAGGCAGTAAGGTTCATATAGGTTCCCTGATTTTTTCCATCTACCGTTAGCACGCCACTTCTTAAATATGGCTGCCAGTCTGTACTTTTTTCTGCATTCTGACGATCGGGATTGCGAAATGGCCAGCCTGGAAGCTGATCTACAGGTGCGGTTTTGAAAGGCCCGCTCTTTTCGCCGTTTTCATACAAATAGTATTCTTTGTTTTGTTTGGTGATGACTTTGATAACGGCCTGATTGTTTACAATTTTAAGGCTTTGTTCATTGTAACAGAGTTGCTCACCAGTTCCCAAAGAAAATAGTACGCTGCCGTATTTTACTCCTTTCGAAGCTGTGCTTTTTTCGGCAGATGAAGTTCTTGTTCGCCGGGCAGCCGGTGCATCATCACTGTTTGATGCATTGCTTTCACTACCTTCGTTTTCGTTGCTTTGATTTTCAGTATTCTTATTGATTGCGGCTTCTGCCTTTTTTTTGAGCTTATTGAGAAATTGCGCATGGCTGGCCTGCAGGCCAAACAATAAAAGTGCAATCAGGCTTATGGAACGTTTCATAACTTTATTTTATAGAATTTAAAAACTGATATATTGAACTGATCTCTTCGTCTGTATACTGTGCCGTCATTTTCCAGGGCATATCATCGCTGTTCATCTCATGGCCGGCTGGTGTTTTTCCGGTACGCAATACTTGTGTAAATTGCTGCTCTGTCCACTTTCCCGGATTCCCTGAAGCGCTGATATTGGGCATTGGCGGTTTGCCCGGTACAAAAGCATCACCACCTTTAAAGTTTTCGCGGTGACAGCCGGTGCAGGACACGGCCAGGTATCTTCCCATGGCTATTGCGTCTTTAGGCTCTGCGTTGGATGTGTTTTCAGCTTTCTTGTGATCGATCATCTCTACTGAAAGCAGCGGAATTTTATCAAAGTGGGTGAGTATTCTAGCCAGAGGGCCAATTTTATTGGGTTGTAGGATATGATCAACAGGAGGCAATGAGCGGCAGTAAGCAATAATGGCTGAAAGGTCTTTGTCTGTCAGCTGAGTGGTTTCATGTGCCGGCATGAGCAGCAGTGGCTTGCCATCTGTACCGACGCCGTGTTTAAGTGCCATAACCCAGTCTTCTACCGTAAAATTTTGATCGAGACCACCTTGTCCCCCGGTCAGATTGGCCGCACTTAATCTGCCCATGGGGAAATCGTCGATCATTATTTTTCCATCCATTTGTTTGCCATGACAATCGTTACAGCCTTTGATGGTCACAAGGTGTGCGCCCCTGTCTATAGTAGCGCTGTCGCCGGGTATGTCCAGGCTGGTTTTTTTAAAGGAGTAGGTTTTATCCATACGCTTGTCTACAAGGAATGAAATGATGCCAAAGCTCAAACCCAGTAACAGGATGATGGAGAGCAGGCCAATCGCGGCCCATTTAAAGATCTTTTTTAACATGGTCATGTTTATGTTTGATTTCAATGGGAAAGACTGAAAATCAGCCTGAATAGTTACAGCGTTTTTTAAGAATCACATTAATATGTGATGGCTGCATATTTTTTAAGGGCTCATCTTTGTGGCATGAAAAACAGATTTTTTTTAATCGGGCTTGGCCTGATATTTATACTGGCATGTAAAAAGAACCGTAACCAGGAAGTCAGGGATGTTGATGAGCATACGCCATTTGTAGATTTTAACTGGGTAGGGACGCAATCTTCTCCTGCAGAGATTACTTTTACGAATAGCACGTCGTTTGCCCAGACCTATAAATGGGATTTTGGTAATGGGCAAAATTCTGTAATGTACATCCCAAATAAGGTGGTGTATGATCAGCCGGGCACTTATGATGTGATACTTACCGCATGGAATGGGGCTAAGAAGAGCTTTGCAAAGAAAACGCTGATCATAGCACCCAACACTGACCCGATAGCATTGTTCTCTTACCGGTTCAAGGATCAGCGTTCTTATGCTCCCGCGACGTTAATACTTACAAATGAATCGGTAAACGCAGACAGCTATGAGTGGGATATCAACGGAAGTACAACGGCTCAGCACACTCCGCAAAATGTAACTTTTAACCAACCGGGAGAATATAGTGTAAAGCTCACTGCAATAAAGGGTGTGATGCGTTCTCCGGTATATGAGGAGAAGGTGACGGTAGGGGCCAATCAGGATCCGGTTGCCCGTTTCGCATTGAACTATCATCCTTTTCCTTATACGGTCAATGAAGAAATTCAGCTGGTAAACCGCTCAACGAACAGTGATGCTTATTTGTGGACATTTGGTCCTAACGGGCCGGCGCAGACTACCGATGAGCATCCCGTGGTGAAATTTGTTAATGCGGGGCGCCATACCATCACGTTGATCGCCCAAAAAGGTGATAAAACTTCAGAACCCAGGCAGATCACCATATTGATTAATCCCTGATTGGTGACAATCACATCAATATGTGATTGCAGATGTGTGCAAAGAAACCCAACTTTGTGGCATAAGATCAAATGTGATGAAAACTAAAGGTTATTGTTTTGGTATCTTTAGGTTGTAATCACAACCCATGGGCCTTTAATGAATACATTGCATTTGGTTATTTGTAAATATCTACCTATAGAATTTAAAAGGCTGGCAGGGTTTGTCCTGGTCAGCTTTTTTCTGATTCCACCACTGGCCGCACAGGAAGTTATATTCAGCAGGCTGACTATAGATGATGGGCTGTCTTCTAATTTTGTACATTGTGTGTGGCAATCCAAAAACGGCTATTTGTGGGTCGGTACAGAGAACGGTCTCCAGCGTTATGACGGCAATGCGTTTATTTCTGCAAATCGTGACTATAAGAAAAACTCACTCCCGGCATTTCCGGTCAGACAGATCCTTGAATCGAAAAAAGGTGTGGTATGGCTTAGGCTGGGCAATTATTTCGGAAAGTTTGACACCGGCAGGATGTCGTTTATCAAGGCAGATATTGCCTATCCGAAGGGTGCCGAATCTTCAGAGCCCGGCCGTTTAACAGAAGACATTAAGGGAAACATTTTGCTGATCGTACCGGGGAAGGACATATTGGCTTACAATCCTAAGCACAATAGCTTTGAGCATGATCCCTCGGTGGTCAGTGTTCCTGATGACTTTGGGATAAGTGATGTTGCTGCAGATCCTGTTACGGGATTGTATTACCTCTGCGGCTCTGCAGGATTCGCAATTTATGATCCTGTTAAACGGGTGTTTTACAATGCAGGCTACAATCCGCTCCGGGTCCCTTTTCTTGAAAAAACGAAGGGACTGAAGGGTTTTTCATCGATTTATCTTTCGAAGCAGGAAGGCATATGGCTGGTAAAACAGCAAAAGTTTTCGGTAAAAGTTTTTCTGTATGATTTCAAATCTGAGCGGCTGCGCCCCAAATCTATTGTAAGAGATCTGTCTTCTTCAGATTTCACACTTAAAGGATTTGCGGCAGCAGGAAAAAGAACCTGGATCTATGGTGCAGGACTCCTCAATTTTTACGATAATACTTATCATAATTTTGTGATGGCCGGCCATAATTTTATGGATTACTATGGCATCCAATATAACAGTGTACACCAGGTTTATGAGGACCGGGATAGGAATGTATGGATCGCTTCAGACAATGGCCTGTATAAAGGCAGGCTGCGGACAATCACATCCGGCACGGATATGCCCCGCAACTGAGTAACTATCCCATTACCAGCGTGAGCGAGTTTGACAGGGGAAAGCTTACGGTAAGCAGCCGTGGCAAGGGTACGATGAACATTGCATATAACGATTCGCTGGATTTTACAAAGGCGAGCTGGAACAGGGCAGTTTTTGACAATCCAAACGTTGCCGGTGATTCTTTATATGCGCATGTCTGGGATGTTTTGAAGAATGCCGCGAATGGAGAGATCTGGTATGCCTGTCAGGCAGGCCGGATGATCAGGTTTAACGAACGGACAAAGAGGACCACTTTTTTTAATGATCCGGTATTTTCCGGAGAACACGTTCAGCACATCGTGACGGATGATTTGGGTCAGGTTTGGGCGGGCACTTCCGGAGGCCGTATTGTGGTATACAATGGTAAGGGTTTTGAACTTAAGCTGTATGTGGGTTCGGGAGTGAACAAGATGCTGATGACTACCGGCGGCCTGCTTTGGCTGGGTACAGAAAATAAGGGAGTATTTGTGGTCGATCCTAAAACCGCAAGGGTCGTCAAACGTTATTCGAGCGGAGACAAGGGTTCCGTTTATTCAGATAACAATCCTGTTAACGATATCCTGGAAATCAATCCGCACAGCTTTGTGCTTGCTTGTACAGGAAGCCTGGATTTTATAGATACCCGTACCGGAAAGCAGACTTCCTGTAATGGCAACAATGGGCTGCCGAGCTTCATTGTATACGCGCTGCAGGCAGATAAGGAGGGAAAGCTATGGCTCAGTACCAACGGAGGTCTGTTCAACTATGATTTTAAAACAAACAGCTTTGAAGGCAAAGAGGGATTAGTGAAGACCACCAATGAATGGAATGTTCTGACCAATAGCACTAAACTTCATGACGATAAGCTGCTTTTCGCAGGGCCGAATTCCTTTCTGATATTTGATCCGCTGAAGATAAAGGACCATAAAAAACCGTATAACGTTGCGATTACGGATTTTCGACTGTTCAACAGATACCTGCCCCTTGATTCTGTGTACAGGGAAAAGGAACTGAAACTCGACTACAATCAGAACTCGCTCAGTATTTCCTTTTCATCGTTCAATTTCGATTCAGAAGACAATTATAAATATTACTACAGGATGATCGGGGCTGATACAACCTGGATCCGGGCGGATAAAAATCTGACGGCATCTTTTGCCGCCCTTCGTCCCGGCAATTATACTTTTATGGTCAAGAGCATCAATTCAGAAGGAATTGCTTCTCCGTCTGTTACCCGGCTTCCCATTTATATCAGACCGGCCTACTGGCAGACCTGGTGGTTCGTTCTCCTGCT
>DATFQH010000273.1:0-18937 GCA_035264385.1 Pedobacter sp. | reverse complement strand
GAAGCTGGAACTGGCAAGGCCCGAAGAATTTAGCCTTTCTTTGCGCATCCCTGTATGGAGCCAGAAGAACAGCCTGACCATAAATGGTGAAAATGTTGACGGTTTAACAAGCGGGGCCTATAAAACCATCAGAAGAAAGTGGAAGAATGGTGATGTGGTCATACTCAGCCTGGACATGCGGGGCAGGGTCGAATTCATGGGTCAAAAACCTCAGTATGCCGCCCTGATGCGCGGGCCAATTCTTTTATCAAGGGAGGAATCCTTGCCGGGTGTCAGCATGGGTGCGCTTGTGGGGGTAAACAGCAAGGATGGCTATGTTGAGCTGGAACCCATTGCCCATGATGCCAAAGCTACCTGGATGCAATTCAGGTATAAATTTGCACCCGAGTCTTATACCGAAACGGGTTCACCGGCTGTTACGGCCGATTTTTGCGATTATGCGTCTGCAGGGAACGGCGGCAAGGGAGGTTTTTTTATCACCTGGCTTCCACAGATCATTGATCCGAAGAAAAATTGACCTGTGCTTCAGATTTTTTTGAGAAGGGACTTTAATTAGGTATTTATTAATCTTTTTTTAATTGTTAATGCTTCTTTTGGAATTAAAATATAAACCGGTATGCCTGATCGGGATTGACGAAGAGGACCACAATCTGAGCAGGTGAAAATTGCTGAGGGCAGACTGAGCGAACATACAAACATTACAAACAAGGATGAAATTAAGGTACTTACTTTTTCTGGCGTTACTGCCTTCACTGAATAGCGCTATTGCACAAAGCAAGCACAGCAAAACATCGAGGTTTAAAAGTTATAAGGGACTGATCATGGCTGGATACCAGGGTTGGCACAACGCCCCGGAAGACGGAGCGGGGAGAGGCTGGTACCACTACCAGTCCAGGGGAAAGTTTGAGCCGGGAAGCACCAATGTAGATCTTTGGCCGGATGTAAGTGAGCAAAAGAAAACCTATAAGACTCCTTTTCTTCATGCTGATGGTACTTCGGCTTACCTGACAAGTGCACATGACGCATCGACTGTTGAGACGCACTTCAGGTGGATGAAGGAATATGGTCTGGGCGGGGTATTCATGCAGCGTTTCGTTGCCGAGATCAGGGGCAGATCCGGACGCAATCACTTCAATAAGGTGCTGGGTAATGCGATGGCATCTTCAGCAAAATATGGTCGTGCCATTTCTGTAATGTACGATCTTTCTGGTTGCCGCGATAGTGTAGACGTACCTGTACTGATCAACGACTGGAAAAATCTGGTAGACAGCATGAAGATCACCAGCAGGGGTAATGATCAAAGCTACCTTTACCATAATGGCAAACCATTGGTGGTGATCTGGGGCGTCGGTTTCGGAGATAACCGTAAATATACTCTGAAGGATGTCAATAAAATGGTAGATTTTTTGAAGAATGATCCTGTTTACGGCGGCTGCTCAGTGATGCTGGGTGTACCTACTTATTGGCGTGAGTTCGGTAACGACACAGAGAAGAATCCGATGCTGCACGAGATTATAAAAAAGGCAGATATTGTTCATCCATGGACCATTGGACGTTATGGCAACGAAACAGCCTATAACCGGTATGCGGAGGTGCAAAAGGGAGATGCAGAATGGTGCAGGGACAATAAGCTGGATTATGTAGGTGTGGTATTTCCGGGTTTCAGCTGGCACAACATGAATCCGAAATCTCCTGCTAACCAGATCCCGAGGAACCGGGGGAGTTTTTTCTGGAAACAATTGTCTGGCGCTATACAAAATGGCATTGAAATGCTTTATGTAGCCATGTTTGATGAAATAGATGAGGGAACGGCGATCTTTAAAATTTCAAAGAACCCACCGGTAGGTGCCAGTACTTTTGTAACATTTGAAGAAGATATTCCTTCAGACTACTATTTATACCTTTCCGGTTACGCAGGTAAGATGCTCTGCAAACAGGTACCTTTCCGTATGGATGTGCCGCCACCACCCGCTCTGAAGAAATAGGTTTTAACTGAAAATAAGAAAGCATTGCCGGAAGGTTTAGTCAATTACAATGGGAAATTCGCGATAACCGCTGCCCAATGTCCAGCGTATGTTGTAGTCGCCTTTGAAGCTGATTCTCCTGGCAGCGTCTTTACCGTCCCAGTTCAAGATAAATGTCTGCCCGCCGACCTTACCGGTATAAAGATTGGTGATCAGCTTATTGGTTTTTGAGTATAGATCTATCTGCAGGGTGCCGGGGGTTGAGGACTTACTGATGAGGATGGCGGTCTTGCCTTTATAAATGCGATGCGGAAGTACAGTTGCGAGGTACAATTCTTTGCTTTCACTGAAGTTAAGGGAGGGAACTTTGATGTCGTTCCGCGCAAACTTTCTTCTAAACGACGGTGGGGATTGCAGGCTTTCATTTTCAAAAGCGATGCGGCCCTCAGGATCTTTGCCTCCTTTAAATTTCAAAGCATAAAGATCTCTGATGGTCTGATCAAAATCGAGCAGGCCCGTCCAGAGCTCTCCTGTATTTCTGGCTGCTGCGCCATGGCCGTACGCCTGTTTAAATCCCCCGGCACCACTTGTGTCCTTTTCAGCGCCCTGACCGTTGGAATTGATGAATTCGGGGTTTAGTCTGTCTTTGTTCCACATCACATCCAGGTTGGTCCGGATGATCCGTTTGATATCAGTTTCGTTGAATACAATTCCATAATGATAAGCCTCCGCTATTTTTTCCACTTCTCCTGCCTGGTAACCTGATCGGAAGGGATGGACCCAAACTCCGTGCCTGGTGTCCTGCTGCTCCAGGTCCACGTCGGCCGGACTGAGCGGTTCAAAGTAATTCCAGCGATAGTGGCCATCGACATATTGAAAGTGGCTTTTGACCGTAAAATAGATTCGTTCTGCCCGGGCTTTGTATGCCTTGTTTTTGGTAAGTCTGTACAAGCGAAGGAAAACCTGCCCGGCATCCATCTGCTTATTGAAGGGATGACTGATCCCCGTGCGGCTAACCGTTGTGTCTTTGATCCACCGGTCAGTTTTCCCGGGTGTCATAAATTTAGCGAAGCCGACATAGGAACCGTATGGGCCGTCCTGGTACCAGCTGCCGCGTTTGTCCCACTTCTCTGCAAAGTTTCGTTCTGCCAGTTTTCTATAAGCAATTGCCTTAGCTGAATAATTTTTTTTCAGGCTATCTGTTTCCTGCACGAGCACACAAAAATCTAAAATGCCTTTAAATAATATGGCGTCGCCCACAAGGGCATCCTGCCAGTACTTTTTATCGTATTCATAGGGGCCGATCCAGCCTTTGTATCCATCGGGATCTGTGTCCATCGTTCCGATCAGAAAATCATAATAGCTTACGGCTGCATCCAGATAGGCCTGGTTCCTGCTAAGCTGGAAGTTTTGAATAAAACGGCCCATACCATACGCTGCGTTCCAGCAAAAATCTTCACCTCTGGCGCTTTCCTGAAATGCAGGATTGTGGATCATAGCATAGGCAAGTTCTTTTGGAGTTTGCCCGGATTCCTTTGTATGCTGGGCAATAGCCATAGTCTGAATAAACAGGCTCAGCATGAGCATAACCGTCAATTTGCTTTTCATAATTATAAATATAAAGAAATACTTACACTACCGTGATGATCGGCCAAGGAAGCTTAATTACTGATGACAATGTTTATCATTTAAGCGGCTAATTTTGATCAAATCTATTTAACAATGAACTTTCAGGAATATCAGCAGCAATTTGTTGCAATTTTAACCGATGCAGCTCCGGCAGCACCGTACGACAATCCGGCTTATTTGGATTATACCAAGCTCAACTGGTCCAGAATGAACCGCTGGCTTAAACAGGGTGTTTTATCTGATGAGTTGAAAACAGTGGTTTCAAGCATCAGTACGCCCCGTCATTGGATCATTATCACTGAACCCTGGTGCGGTGATGCCGCGCACATTGTACCATTTCTTCATATGGCCGCAGAATTAAATCCACTGATTACTGTGGAGTACCAGCTGAGGGACACCGAGCCATTTCTGATCAACGATTACCTGACGAATGGAGGTAAGGCGATTCCCAAATTGATCATCAGGGATGAGGCGGGCCTGGATCTTGCCAATTGGGGTCCTAGACCGGCAGCATGCCAGATTTTATATCACAGGCTTACTGCTGAAAAAGCCGACTTCGAGACAGTAAAGAGCGAACTGCAAAAATGGTATAATAATGATAAGGGTCGGCTAATTCAAGAGGAATTGGTTGCACTGATCGCTCCATAGAGGCGGGTTAGAAAAATACGAGGGCCCGGGCGCACAGCTTGAAAAGAACCGTGTAAAAAACCAATCAATTTTTGCTTAGCCGGGCTTCTTCCAGATCCAGGTTTTCTTCCATTTCACGGAGTACTTCGTGGTCATACAGCTTGGTGGCCTTCAGCTTGTGCAGGCCTGTTCTTCTCAGCAGAATGAGCTCAATCATGATCTCCCTATACAGCTTTCTTACAGAATTGACTTCCTCCTTTTGAATTTGTTCAATCTGCTTGCGTTCTGTAGCCCTGATGCTGCGCTCCAATTGTTCTTTGATGCGGGCAATGGTCTCAAACTGGTTCATTTCGTCGCTGTATTTATTGTCCAGGTAGACCACACATTCTTTGGCCAGCTGTAGCCTGATCGACTCTATTTGCTCCTCTTCGGGCATTTGCCCGTCCATTTCCTCAATCTTCAGCCATTTGAGAAATAAAGGCAGGGTAAGGCCCTGAAAAACCAGGGTAATGAGAATAACGACAAAGGTAATGAACAGGATCACATTGCGGTGCGGAAAAGGTTCTCCTGTATTTAGGGTAAGCGGGATTGCCAGCGCAGAAGCTAGTGAAACAACGCCACGCATACCAGCCCAGCCTATGATGAAAGGGAGTTTCACACCGGGGCTGGGTTCATTTCTTCTGATTCTTGCGCTGAAAAACCTGGGCAGAAAGCCCGCCAGATAGACCATCGCGATACGTACGATGATGACGATTGCGCTGATCATCAATGAATATTTAATGGCTTCTTCCATAGAATAATCTTCCAGCCCGGCCACAATAACCGGCAGCTCGAGCCCGATCAGAATGAAAACAAATCCGTTCAATAAGAAGCCCAGGGTGGCCCATACCTCTTTAGACTGCATGCGGGTATGATAGTTAAGAAAATCGTGTGAGCGAAAGGATAGGAACAGCCCGCCGCTGACCACCGCCAATACCCCTGACCAATGAAATTCCTCTGCTACGATATACATCAGGTAGGGTGCTATTAAGGTGATGGGTGTGGTGATGTTTGAGGATTTTGCCCAGTATTTCAGGATGAAATAGAGAATGTGTGCAATGACCAGACCCACCAGGATGCCCATAACAGACAGTATAAAGAAATCAGACACAGCTTGCTGAAGTACAAACTGACCGGTTAGTATCGCCGCCAGGGCGAACCTGAAGACGGTTAATGAGGCGGCGTCATTCACCAGGCTTTCACCTTCCAATATGGTAAGTCCTCTTTTTGGCATATTCAGACCTTTCAATACTGATGAGGCCGCAACTGCATCGGGGGGAGAAATAACACCGCCCAATAAAAAGCCGAACGCAAGTGTGAAACCGGGAATGATACTTACTGAAAAATAGGCAATGGCAACCGAGGTGATCAGTACCAGCCCGAAACCTAAAAGTGAGATTGATCTCTTCCACTTCCAGAACTCGTTCCATGAGGTGTACCATGCGGCTTCAAACAGCAGTGGAGGCAGGAAAAGCAAGAATACAATGTCTGGATCGATACTTACCGCCGGAATGCCGGGTATGAAGCTGATCGCAAGACCACCGATGACCAGGAAAATTGGAAAAGAAATCTTCCAGCGCTGGCTCAGCAGGTAAAGCATGGCCATGGCAAAGAATAAAGCGAGGATCAGCAACAGGTTGGCATGTATCATCCGGCAAAAATAAATTATTTTTCAGATAAACATTAAAGCCGTAGATTGTAAGTCTCAATTTTATATACCTGAGCAAATATGGGCGAACAGCAAAATGAAGAACAGCTTATGGAAACAGCCAGGCAACTGAGCTGTCCGAGCGGAGCATACGGAATAACAACTGCCGGAAATATGGCTGTGCACAACAGCAATATGATCTCGGTTACAATTTCTACGCTGAAATCTGAAGATAAGGACAGGATTCTGGAGATCGGTCCCGGCGGGGGCAGTCATGTGCCTGAAGTGCTGCATCAGGCATCTGCACTGCTATATTACGGAGTAGATATTTCGGAACTGATGGTAGCCGAGTCTTCAAAATTCAATAAAGAACTGGTCACATCCGGTCGCGCAACCTTTAATTTATCTGACGGAGAGACCCTTGATTTTGTTGACGACTTTTTTAATAGGGTTTTTACCGTAAATACATTGTATTTCTGGAAAGATCCCGATGCCTTCGCCGCTGAAATATTGCGGGTGCTGAAGCCAGGCGGCACCTTATGCGTCGCGTTTGCACCAAGGTCTTTTATGGAGCAACTGCCTTTTACGAAGTATACCTTCCGGTTGTACAGCGCGGAAGAAGCAAAAGAACTGTTTCAGCGAAAGGGATTTGTGCTAAAAGAGCTCGATATACATCAGGAGGTTGTTCAGGTAAATCCGGAACTCAGCATCAATCGGGAATTCATTGTGCTGACGCTTCAAAAACCGGTTTGATTTTATAAGTGCCGGTAAAGCTATGCGCTGGGCTGGGTTAGCTGTGCCGGTAAATGCCTTCAATATATTCAGCTGCGGAATCCAGCACAGTTTTAAAATGTGCTGAATCTTTTGTCGTTCTGCCCAATAAAATGCCTCCTTCAATTAGTGCGAAAAAAGTAAGGGCGGTTTTATGTGCGTTCGTCCCGGGTTTGAATTCTCCGGATTCGATGCCTTCGGCTATCAGATCGGTAATGTCCCTGATCCATGCCAGCATACTTTCTGCTGCTCTTTGGCGCAATGGCTCATGGGTGTCGTCGGCTTCTACACCTGTATTCTGCATTGGACAGCCTCCGGCTTCTGCTTCGAATCCGGCATATGAACTCAGATAAGCCATCAATTTCTCTTTGACGCCAGTACAGCCTTCTAAACCCCCGAGCAGCTTTTCATGGAGATTAGCAATATTATAGTCAAATACAGCCAGTGCAACCTGTTCCTTGTTTTCAAAATTGCCATAGATGCTGCCTTTGGTAAGGCTGGTTGCTTTCTCCAGATCAGATAGGGAAGTTCCGGCAAAACCTTTTTTGTTAAAAAGTTTTGCCGTAGCCTCGATGATAAACTGTCTGGTAGATTCAGATCTCGGTACAAATTTCATAATCTATTCTTTTGATGCGTTCAACGCATGTATTGCTGCATCCGGGCCTGCCGTTCTCAGCACGTCATAAATCTGTGCTGTAGCGCCCACATGGATTTCAAATGTATCACTTTCCAGCGCAGCCACTAATTCTTCTGCTACCTGCTGAGGAGGAATTCCATTTTCGCCACCAATTTCTTTAGAAAATTCGGTGTTTACAAGTGGAGGCATCAATTCAAAAACTTTGACACTGGTTTCTTTCAGGTTCAGCCGCAATAATTGTGTATAGGCGTGTACGGCTGCTTTGCTTACACTGTAGGTTGGTATATGGAGGCCAGGAGCAAGCGCAACGATAGAACTGACTAATCGGTTGAATTGGTGTTCTGAAGCTTAGTTGCTATGTTCACCGGTACTGGTATAGATGCTATTGGAATGATTTACTGCCAGTATAATCTAGATGAGTAAAAGATGTCAGACATTTAGCCGTAGTAGCAGATGTATGCGGCATCAGCATCGCATACAACTTCGAAGCTCGAGCCTGCTGCAACTTCAAATTGTTCCTGAGGGCCGTAACTGGTATAATTACTGCCGTCTTTAACTTTGAGTATACCTGAAATAACCAGCATCACTTCGGGTGCAGATGCTGAAAAGGTATAGGTGCCGGGTTTCATTACACCTACGGTTGCCTTGCCTTTATCGGTATCGAGGCCAAGACTTTGGACGTTACCATTAAAATATACGTTGTGTTTGATCTCTCCGCTTGCAGGAGATGAACCTTTTGAATTGCTCATGGTCTACTATACTATATTAATGTTTAAGGTTTTGTGTAAATCTAACGATTTCAACAAACTATGCCCTGAAAAAGATTTGCTTCCTGTACAGAAAGTAGCAGATGCTCCACTCCAGTGAGAAAAGGATGAGACAGGAGATGATTCCACTAATATTTTCCGGGATGCTCACCAGTTGCATAAGTCCCTGACTGACTGCAAAAACATATCCGTTGAACCACCTGGCACCTACAATCTCGAAAAAGAGATACAGAAAAATAGAATTCATACCTACAATGGTGAAGAACTTCAGGTGTTTTTTATGGTCCTGTACATCTATCCACCAGTAGATAAAAGCCAGGGCCAGCAAGCTCCATCCACCGGAAACCATTACAAAAGAACTTGTTGCAATTTTTTTTATGATCGGTGTGATGTTCATGAGATCCAGCCCATAGCCGGCAACCAGGCAGCAAATTCCTGCGGCCACTAAAGCCCATAGTTTATTACGTGCCGGCCGGTTATCCAGTAATACTTTTCCTGCCATCATTCCCCAGATCGTATGTGCCGCAGTGGAAACACAGTTGATGGCCACCCAGCCTCCTGAATTGATTTTGTTCATCAGCAGCAGATCTATATAATTTCCAAAATTCTGCTGATCTGTAAAGGGCTGGCTGAAGCCCTGGATGTTTGTAAACCGGTACAATGATTCTGCAAGGAGTAATAAGGCGACACTGAAGATCAGTTGTGCGCCTGCCGACCACCGGTAGATTAAAAAAGCAACCAGTAGTGTAAATGAGAGTTGGGTCAGTACATCCCATAGTTCGAATGAAAGTCCGGTCTTTCTGACTGCATAATCGAGTATACCCCAGAAAAAAAGCCAGCCGCTGCGTTTCAGTGCCTTCAGGAAAGATTGCGACCAGCTTGTTCCAAGTTTATACTGGCTATGCAGCGAAAATGCGAGTGCCGTTCCGGCGATGAACATAAAGCCCGGCTGTATGAGGTCCCAGAAGTGCAGACCATGCCATTCATGGTGCTCAAACTGCAGCATCAGCCCGTGTAAAAAAGTCCCTTCAGACTTTTCTGTCAATCGCCAGTACAGTCCGGTACTTTCCAGTGCCAGCAGTACCATGATCAGTCCGCGCATAAAATCCAGGGATAACAGTCTCTTTTTTACAGGTTGGTCCATCAGTGTAAGGTTTGTATCTCTAATGTGTCATTCTGCCCCAGTGCCAGGGCTATGCTTCAAAAGGCATTTTCCGGAAGCGTTTGCCTGTTGCCGCAAATAATGCGTTGGCCAGTGCTGCAGCTATTGGTGGCAACGCAGGTTCACCGAGTCCCGTCGGCGGATCTTCTGAGGGAACAAATTTCACGACTATATCCCGCGGGGCCTCCTTCATCCTCAAAAATCTGTAATCAGAAAAATTTGTTTCTACGACGGCGCCCTTATCAAAGGTAAGCTGAGTCAGCAGCGCATGTCCGATACCATCTACAATAGCACCCTGCACCTGATTCTCGGCTCCACTTAAATTGACCACCTTACCACAATTGACTGCACAATATACTTTTTGTACCCTTGGTTTGCCATTGATCATTTTCAACTCGACTACTTCGGCGACATAGGTATTAAAAGAAAACCAGGAAGAGAACCCAAAGTACGTATCTGCAACCGGTTTTTTTCCCCAATTGCTCATGGTGGCCACCAGTTCGATCACACTTTTAAATTTATCGGGGTTATAGTTTATTTTCCCTACAGGCTGCTTCTTTGCTTTTTCCATTAGTTCTAAACGAAATGCAAGGGGATCTTTCTTCAGTTCGTAACAAACTTCGTCCATGAAACTTTCGGCGGCAAAGCCGAGTACATTATGGCCCGGAGCACGCCAGTAGCCCATAGGTATGTTCGTAGCCAGACCCTGACTTTCGGCTCGAAAGTTTTGCAACGCTCCGGCAGGATAGGTGTCGTCGTTATTGCCGCGGTTAAGCCAGACGGAAGCCTGGTGCCATGCCAGCAGATCGCCGTTTTCAAAACTGGCCCGATAGCGAAAGGATGCACTAGGACGGTAGAAATCATTTTGCATGTCGTCTTCCCTTGTCCATTGTACCTGCACAGGGCATTTTGCGGCAGCAGAAACCAGTGCGGCTTCAAGCCCATTATCAGGCATTAATTTTCTGCCAAATCCACCGCCTTGCCTCGGTAAGCCAATCGTAACGTTTTCCGGCGCAATATTGAGTTCTTTAGCGACTTGCCCGCGCAGGGATCCTGGAACCTGCGTAGGACCAAACAGTTCTGCCTTGCCATCGCGCACGTCGGCAAAAAAATTCAGCGGCTCCATTTGGGCATGTGATACTACGGGTGTGTGGTAGGTAACATCCAGCACCTTGTGGTTGGCCGTCATTGCGGCTTCTACATCTCCATCATTTCTGGAGGTGTCGGGTGCCTTTCGCGACAGCATATCCAGAAATGCGGCATCATGGTCTGCGGTACTTTCCAGTTTGTCTGTGTCTTCCCATAACACATTTAGTGCGTCGCGTCCTTTTTTTGCCGCCCAGGTAGATGTAGCGAGTACTGCAATTGAGTTTTTTATGGGGATGACCTGCTTTACGCCCGTAATTTTTCTGGTCTCGGCATCGTTGAATGACTTTAATTTTTTACCATAGGCAGGGGGGCGTGCTACTACGGCGAAAAGCATGCCTTCGCGGCGTGTATCTATTCCGAACAGCGGTTTACCGGTAATGATCTTTTTTACATCTACATCCTTTACCCTGGTGCCAATGATTTTGAAGTCTTTTGGATCTTTCAATTTTACTTCGGACGGTACCGGCAATGTAGCCGCCTTTGAGGCAAGTGATCCGTAGGAAAGTTTCCGGCCGTCCGGTTTGTGGATTACATAACCGTTTTCCGCATAGCATTCTTCTGCCGGAACTTTCAGGGTTTGAGCTGCGGCATCGACCAGCATGGTCTTTGCGGTAGCGCCGACCTTTCTTAGTGCTGTGAATCTGCTGCGCACAGAGCCGCTGCCTCCGGCCACCTGGTTTCCGTACTTCGCATCGAGTACAGCAATTTCTATATTTATTTTTTGCCAGTCAACACAAAGTTCCTCAGCAATGATCATCGGTAAAGATGTTTTTACACCCTGACCGATCTCCGGATTTGGTGCCATAAGTGTAATGCTGCCATCGGGACTTATTCTGATAAAGGCATTGGGAGTAAATTCCCCTTCTGTAAGGGTAGGATCTGTATGGGCAAATACGGAAAAACCAACAAGCATACCGCCACCGGTAATTGCCGATACTCTGAGAAAATCCCGTCTGGAAATGTTAGAAGCTATACTCATTTTGCGGCTCCCCCTTTCTTCGCTGCGACGTGAATTGCCTTACGGATGCGCACATGTGTTCCGCAACGGCAAATATTGGTCATCGCTGCATCAATATCAGCGTCGGTGGGCTTTGGATTTCGCTTTAACAATGCTGCGGCAGCCATGATCTGCCCTGACTGGCAATAACCACACTGTGCAACATCGAGCTCTTCCCAGGCCTGTTGCAGCGGATGATCACCATTTACGCTCAATCCTTCTATGGTAACAACTTTATTGGTGCCAACGGCTGAAACCGGATAAAGGCATGAGCGAACGGCTTTACCGTTGATGTGTACAGTACAGGCCCCGCATTGGGCTACACCACATCCGAACTTCGTTCCAACCAGGTTGAGGTGGTCGCGAAGAACCCATAATAATGGTGTGTCAGGATCTGCCTCTGCAGTCATCTCCTTGTTATTTATGAACAGTTTAAATTCTTTCATCTTAACTTCTGGTTAATTGAAATCATCAGTTTGTTGATTCGAAACTAAACCGGATTCGAAGGACTGAGCTGATTGTTTCATCATTTGCATTGCGCAGATGGAATATAGGAAAAATTCTTGGTTGTCGCCAGGTATACAAAATCTACATTGCTGTAAAAGAAAAATTTGTCACAATAGAAATCCGTCTTAAAATGGTTATACATGTTTTGTGTTGAGATAAGGAGTTTGTATATCGCCTAGTTTGTCTAATATACTGTTGCATAGTGCTTTACTATGAATTTGATTGCGTTTAGACGAAACACATTTTCTATCAATCCTTAAAAGTGAGTAAGTAGTTTCACAGGTGTGAAATGTTTTATACACTTGTGGGATACATCTTGTATAATTAGCACAACTCGTTGCACAATATAGAAAATCATGCAATTTTCATAATTTTTTGTCCAGATATTTAAGTCATAATATTTAAGGCATCATTTATTCGTGTTAACTTTTATAACTTTGTTATGTGTGTAAGTAGAATTTGTTTATCTTTTAGTTTAATTTTGTTGCTTTCATGTTCAAGGCAGCGTGATTTGGTCTATTTCAGCGATCTAAAGAGCAAAAATGAAACCACTGACCCGATCTTGAATGATGGCGAACCCCGGATTCTTAAAAATGATATTCTGAATGTCGTGGTAAATTCAACAAGTCCGGAATCGAATATGATGTTTGCTTTTAATTCTAACGGCAATATTGGTTCAAATGGTTTTTATGAAAAGGAAGGTTATAGAGTAAACGAAGAAGGTAAGATCAAATTTCCTGTTCTCGGAGAAATAAAGATCGACGGATTAACGGTTGCGCAGACACAGGAACTGATAGAGCAAAAGCTTAACAGGGTGGTGAAGAATGCTGTGGTTAATGTTAAGTTCATAAATTTTAGAATCACAGTTATCGGTGAAGTGAATCATCCCTCAACTTTTACTGTACAAAACGAGAAAATAAATTTACTGGAAGCCCTGGGCCTGGCTGGCGATATGACTGCTTATGGAAAACGTGAAAATGTTTTGCTTATCAGGGAAACTGAAGGAAAGAGAATGATGGTAAGGGTTAACCTGAATAATAAAAATGTATTGAATTCGCCTTACTTCTATTTAAAGCAGAATGATGTCATATATATAGAGCCAGATAAGGCAAAATCAGTGGAATACAGCAACAATAACAGGATGATGCCACTGATAGTGGCGACCATCTCGGCGGTGGCTGTTTTAGCGACCACCTTTTTGAACAACAGGTAATCAATTTATAGGCATAATAGAATATCATGTACGTTAATCAACAACCGCAGATGAAAAGATTGAATCTTAAAGATCAAATCACAAAATACGCTAAGTACTGGCATTTATTTGCCATCACACTTGCAGCCTGTTTATTTGGAGCTTATCTGTATCTGCAGATTGCCACTCAGGAGTATAAGATCACAAGTACACTTTTGATCCAAAATGATGCTCAGGGGGAGGGTCTGTTAAAAGGAACTGCTTTTAGTGATTTGAATATGTTTCGTACTTCCAAAACGGTTGACAACGAAATGGAAGTACTGAGGTCAAAAGACCTGATCTACGAAGTGCTTAAGGGTCTTGGTATGGAAACAGGATATTTTTACAAAACCACATGGAAAACAAGAGCGCTTTATGGATCTGCTCTGCCGGTAAAAGTTGTTATACATCGTATAAATAAAAGTGCCTATTCTAAGAAAAAGTTGGCGATCATATTACTA
Organism: Pedobacter sp.; assembly: GCA_035264385.1. Taxonomy (GTDB): domain Bacteria; phylum Bacteroidota; class Bacteroidia; order Sphingobacteriales; family Sphingobacteriaceae; genus Pedobacter. The sequence continues at coordinate 5,348 of DATFQH010000273.1, read as the reverse complement.
AACGACAATCAGGTTGTATTTAAGGAAAATAATAAAAGAACTATATACAGATTTGATCAGCTTATTTCCCGCTCGGAGTTTCAAATTAGTATAAAAAAAGGTCCTTCTTTTAAAGTGAAAGGCCAGCCTGTAGCAATTAGTTTCATCAATCTCCATAATGTAGCTGAAGCATATAGCATTTCGAAATTAAACGTAATGCCGGTTATAAAAGATGCCAACACTATTGTTCTGAGTTTGAATGATGCTATACCACAACGGGGTATCGATATTTTGGAAAGACTCATAGAGACTTATAATCTGGAGAATGTGAGTAATAAAAACATCATGGCTATAAACACAATTAAGTTTATCGATGGCAAACTGGATTATCTTTCTAAAGATTTATCGAGGGTAGAACAGGATGTAGAAGATTATAAAAAATTTAACCAGGTTACAGAACTTAGTACAAATGCACAAATAGATCTACAATCTTCCGGGGCTTACAATGACCAGCTCGCATCAAATGGAGTTCAACTAAGCCTGGTGGAGTCGATGCTGGCATATCTGTTGAATCAGGATAGCAAATTTGAACTGGTACCCAGTACAATGGGTCTTAAGGATCTTACATTGCAAAACCTTACTGATAAATATAATAATCTTCAAATAGAAAGACAACGGCTTATGCGGACAAATCAGTCAGATAATCCGCTGGTTGTGAATATTTCTGAGCAGTTGACTGGTTTGAAAGCTAATATGCTCGAAAACCTTAAAGTCATCAGAAAAGGTTTACGTTTGGAAAAAAATAACCTCAATAACAAATCTGCTCAGTTTGGTGCCAGACTCAGGAGTGTCCCGGTTTTGGAAAAGGGACTTCAGGAAAGGACCAGGGAACAGGGAGTTAAGACAACGCTTTATCATTATCTGCTTCAAAAACGTGAAGAAACAGAATTGTCGCTGTCGACCACAGTACCTACATCGCAAGTTATCGACAAGCCGGCGGCTGCTTCAATACCTGTGAAACCGAAGGTTCAACTTGTCTACTTGCTGAGTATTTTGATTGGTCTTTCTTTACCTGTAACCATATTATATGCCCGGAACAAGTTAAGTGATAAGGTTATTGATATCTATGACTTGGACTATTTGACAGGTAATGTAAAAATATTAGGTGAGTTGAGCCATAAAACAATTGGCGAATCTATTGTAGTACATAAGGATAAAAGCACGACTATTTCCGAGCTCTTCAGATTCATCAGATCTAACCTTGACTTTATAGGTATTCAAAAAAATAATCAGGTAATGCTGGTAACCTCAAGTATGAAAGGTGAAGGAAAGACGTTTTTTAGCATTAACCTGGGGATTACACTGTCTTTGGCGACGAAAAAGGTTGTTATGCTTGAGTTTGATCTGCGTAAACCGGATATGCTTAAGGATATGAAGATAAAAAATCGGGTGGGGCTTTCTGAATATCTTCAGTCTTCGGATGTGACTATTGACGACATCCTTACACCTGTGTCGAATCTGGATAATTTGTTTGTGATTGGATGTGGTAAAATCCCCGAAAATCCAAGTGAGCTGCTAATGACTGACAGGTTGAACGAACTGTTTGAAGAATTGAAAAATAAATTTGACTATATCATAGTGGATACGTCTCCGGTAGGACGGGTTGCGGACGCCTTTAGTTTGGCCCAATTCGCAGACGTTAGCATTTATGTTGTGAGATATAATTTTACCAATAAAACCGATCTGGGCATTTTTGAAGAAATCTGTGAAAACAAAAGGCTTAAAAATCCAATGTTAGTGTTTAACGACGCTAAAAAAGAAAATAGAAATGTATACAGATACGGACGATATGCATATTCTGCATAACTGAACTGTAGGGCAGTTGTATTAGTGAAGTAAATAAATACCCAAATGCCGGTGAAATGGGAATCCGGTGGTGAGTGAGATAATGAGGACTAGCGTCAGGGATAATGGCAATCTATTCAGATTGCAAAGGGACTATCAACTATCAAAGAATCAAAAAGCAATCATGTAAGTGAGGTAGCGAAGCTATATCCGCCCGGCATGATGACGTGTTTATCTAAATAATGACTCAAAATGGAAAATTTATTACCCTCTTATCCGTCGGCCGGCAGAAATTGGTTTGTGATTTACACCCGTCCAAGGTGGGAAAAGAAAGTAGACCGGTTACTGCAAATGCAAGACATCAAATCTTATTGTCCGCTTAGGAAGCAAAAACACCAATGGGCCGACAGAATGAAAGATGTTGAGGTTCCATTATTCAGCTCTTATGTCTTTGTTTACATCAATCCAAGAGAAGAACTGAAGGTAAGACTAACAATGGGTGTGGTGAACTTCGTTTACTATATGGGTAAGCTGGCACGAATCCGTGAAGCTGTAATTGAAGACATCAGGTATTTTGTGGAGTTTTTCCCTGATGCGGAAGTGATTAATACAAGGAGCATGGCGATTGGTGATCAGGTGAAGATAAAGGAAGGTATTATGTCGCAGCAACGTGGTGAGGTAATCAAATTACAAGGAAAAAATGTACTTGTTGTTATCGATAATATGCAATGTGTCCTGATCACCAGGGTACCCGTCTCTGCGCTGGAATTGATCTAGCTATCTCTTTTGTACCCGCAAATTGCTTTGCATTAGCCTTCATTCATGACTTTAAGAAAAAAAACTGTGTCTGGTCTTAGCTGGACATTTGCTCAGCAATTTGGCGTACAACTGGTCAGCCTCGGTGTCACCATCATACTAACCAGAATCTTATTGCCTTCAGAGTTTGGGTTAATTGCTATGTTGGGTTTGTTTATTGCTGTAGGCAATTCGTTGTTAGATAGTGGGTTATCGTCATCCTTGATTCGGTCTCAGGACCTTACCCAAACAGACTATTCAACGGTGTTTTTCTTTAATCTGGCGGGGGGAATCGCGATTTATGGACTGGTTTTTTTGATCGCTCCATATGTTGCTCTTTATTATAATCAGCCGCTCCTGGCGCCGATTCTCAGGATATATGCGCTGGACTTTATTATGAATGCTTTTTTCAGTGTTCAAAATGCGCGCCTTACAAAAGAGATGAATTTCAAGCTTCAGATGAAGATTCAAATTCCAGCTGTTTTGATTGGAGGGGTACTGGGGGTGTTTTTAGCCTCACTTGGTTATGGAGTCTGGAGTTTGGTATGGATGACATTATTTCAATCTTTCCTTTCCACAGTTATGCATTGGGTATATTCTGGCTGGGTGCCAGACTTCATTTTTAGCCGGAGCTCATTTAAAAAGCATTTTCACTTTGGCTATAAAATGACCCTGACAGGCTTGGTGGATGTTATCTATAAGAACATTTACATCTTGATTATCGGAAAAAACTATTCCGCTGCTCTACTTGGATTTTATGCAAGGGCTGATTCTATAAGTCAGTTGCCTATAGCGAACATTTCTGCGGTGATCAATAAGGTTACCTATCCGCTGTTTGCTTCAATTGCTGATGACGATATAAAGTTGAAGATGGTTTATAAGAAACTAATGCAGCAGGTTCTTTTTTGGAACGCTCCTATTTTAATTTTGCTTGCTGTTGTTGCAAATCCACTATTTAATTTTCTCCTTACAGAAAAGTGGCTGCCTGCGGTTCCATATTTTCAAGTGCTTTGTCTTGCGGGGATTATGTATCCGCTGCATAGTTATAATCTGAACATTTTGAAAGTGAAGGGTAGAAGTGATTTAATCCTCAGATTAGAATTCATTAAAAAAGGCCTTTGTGTAATTGGGATTTTTTGTGTCATCCCCTTTGGTATATATGGCTTACTTTACTTTCAGCTCATGTTCAATTTTGCTGGTTATTATATCAACTCCCTTTACAGTGGCAAATTGATTGGGTATCCGTTAAAAGAACAGATTTTGGATATCTCTCCAATTCTGGCAACTGCTGTATTTGCAGGTATATTTTGCTATCTGACTGACGCTATATGTATGCAACCTTTGCGCCTTCCTGATATGATCAGAATAGTTATTGACAGCCTGCTCTTCTTTTTAGTTTACATGGGGAGCAGTATCGCGCTGAAGCTGGCGGCAATTCACGAATTCAAACAACTAATTCTAAAAAGATGATACCTGTAACAAAACCCTTTCTACCCAAAGTCCAGGAATTTGAAACTTATGTGAGCAGCATATGGGAACGGCAATGGCTAACCAATAATGGTCCGCTGGTTAATGAACTTGAACTCAAATTGAAAAATTATCTGGGAATAAGGCACCTGTTGTTTGTCTCTAACGGCACGCTGGCATTACAGCTTGCAATAAGGGCTCTGGATCTCCGGGGAGAAATTATTACGACACCATTTTCATTTGTTGCTACTGCAAACAGCATTGCATGGGAGGGTTGCAGTCCGGTATTTGTTGATATAGATGCGGAAACATTTAATATTGATCCGGCTAAGATAGAGAAGGCAATTACGCCCGAAACCTCGGCAATTCTTGCAACTCATGTATATGGAAATCCTTGTGATATTGATGCCATTCAACGTATCGCCGACAAATACTCGCTAAAAGTTATCTATGATGCAGCGCATTGTTTCGGTACAAAATATAAGAACAAATCGGTGTTTGAATATGGCGATATCAGTACAACCAGCTTTCATGCAACCAAACTCTTCCACACCATTGAGGGAGGAGCTGTTTTTACGCAGTCTCCCGAATTGTTAAAGAAAATGGCTGCCTTGAGAAATTTTGGGCACGACGGACCACAGGAATTTTCTGAATTGGGCATAAATGCCAAAAACTGTGAATTTCATGCGGCAATGGGCCTTTGCAATTTAAAGCAGGTTGATGAGATTCTCGACAAACGGAGATTGTTATCTTTTTATTACTGGAGGGCACTGAATACACTGAAAGCTACATATCCTAAGCTGAATGCTGATCTGGATTATAACTATGCTTATTTTCCGGTTCTATTTGATGAAGAAGATTTGATGCTAAAATGTATCAAAGCCCTTGAAAATGAAAAGATTTATTGCAGAAGGTATTTTTATCCAGCGCTTTCTTCACTGCCGTTTCTGAATCCGGCAGTAATGCCAGTTTGTGAATCGGTTGCGCGGAGGATCCTTTGTCTGCCTTTATATCATACGCTTACGAGCAGCGATCTTGATCTGATCACCAGGATCATATTGAGGACTCAGAATTATGAAACACTAGCTGAAAACAGTATTTCTTCTCATTTATCTGAAGTACAGGTAGGGCAGTTTGACAGAACTTATAATTCTTTATAAAAATGATGAGTACCCAAATCGATCAAATAATGGTCAGCGTATGCTGCATTACCTATAATCATGAGTCGTATATCGCTGAGGCTTTGGATGGTTTTCTGATGC
>DATFQH010000272.1:0-5308 GCA_035264385.1 Pedobacter sp. | reverse complement strand
CTCTTCCAATTTCTCCTTCATGACTATATCAATTTGAGTATAAAGTTGACAATACTGCGCAGGCTCACCAAAATTACGAGAATACCTACTGAAACCATAATCGTTTTAGCCGAGATCCTGTTAGAAACCCTGGCCGCAATTGGCGATGCCAGGGCACTGCCGATCACTAAACCCGCTACCGCTTCCCAATGAGCTCCGTTCAGCATGGTAATAAAGGTCAGCGAGCTCATCAAAGCAACAAAGAACCTGGTTATCTTTACCGTTCCCAAAGAGAATCTGGCATTTCTGCCACCAGCAATCAGGCTCGATAAAACGATCGATCCCCATCCGCCGCCGCCAACAGCATCTATAAAACCACCAAACAAGCCTAAAAGCGAGATCTTTTTGATCTTGTTTTTGCGGTCAACACCTTTCCTGTTAGACTGGTAAGCCTTAGACAAAATCACAAAGCCCAGAATCAGGGTATATAAAGAAACCACCGGTTTCGTATAAGCACTATAATGTTCCAGTGACGACAGCAAATACGCACCGGTTACGGCACCGGCTATGCCCGGAATCAACAGGAGCCTGAATAGTTTCCAGTTCACATTGCCAAAACGGTAATGCATCCAGCCCGCAATTCCGTTGCTCAGTATCTCAGACAAATGCACCCCCATACTCGCAGAAGCAGGCGGCACGCCCATTGCCAGTGAAAATGAAGTAGAAGTTACCCCGTACGACATTCCAATTGCCCCGTCGATCATAGAAAAGATAAAACCTCCCAGCAGGAACCAATAGAATATCGGATTCAGATTTTCTACATAAGCCTGAAATTCAGGTTCCTTATGCCAAAAAGCAGTAACCACTATAGCGCCCGAAAACACAATAGCCAGCCATACCAGCCACTTCAGGTTTACATGCTTGTTTTTATTTTCCGGTGTGGCCTCCGCCTCCGGCAGCACCGCATCAGGTTCAACCAACACAGCCGTCACTTCATTCAGCTTCTTCACTTTCGAAGCAAAGTCGCCATTTAATGTATTTCTTAGCGCCTGCATCTGCTGCAGCGTATCATTCAATTCATCAGGCAGGCTGTCTGTCAGCACCTCTTTCAGTCTTTTAGCGATGGTCGGCGACTTGCCGTTTGTAGAAATCGCTATTTTAAGATCACCCTTCTGTACCACCGAACCCAGGTAAAAGTTGCACAAGTCAGGTTTATCAGCAAAATTCGCCAGTAAGTTCCGCTCATCAGCCAATAGTCTGATCTCTTCATTAAGCGCTGCATTATTCGTGGCGGCAACGATCAGATCCGCACCGTCAAGATCAGCCGGTTCAAACTTCTTTTGAAACACCACCACCTTTTCATAACCGGCAGCAAGCTCCTGCAATTCAGGTAAAATATCCAGGCCGATCACCCTCACCAATGCATCCGGGCTGTTTCCGAGCATGGCCGTCAATTTCTCCAGACCAACCGGACCAGCACCAATAAGTACAGTTTGTATGGTATTCAATTTTATGAAGACAGGAAATAACTGGTTGCCTTCCATAAAAACTACAGTTCCTCCTTAAGCGCCTGGTAAAAATCCCTGATCGGCTGAAACGACGGGTGCAACGACACCACATGACCAAATACCAGCAATGCCGGAGCCTTCAAACCTTTCTCTTCTACCAGTTCAACAATCGTATCTACCACCCCAACTGCCAGTTTTTCATTTTCGGTCGAACCGCTTTGTATCGCAGCTACAGGCAATTGCCCCTTACCCTCATTCTGAAAAAGTTTCACAATCTCTTTAAGTTTGCCCAGCCCCATCAAAACAACCACGGTAGCTTTCGAACGTGCGGCCTCATAAAGATCATTAGAGATCTGACCAGAAGCCGTAGTGCCTGTTACTACCCAAAAGCTCTCGCTCAGGCCCCTGTGCGTTACAGGAATTTGCTGCAGGCCGGCGACAGAGATAGAACTCGACAGGCCCGGTATTACGTCCACGGGAATACTATACCCAACAGCATAATCCAGTTCCTCATAACCCCTTCCGAATACAAAAGGATCTCCACCCTTCAAGCGTACCACATGCCCGTAATTCAAGGCATAGTCCACCATCAGTTTATTAATGGCATCCTGGCCAAATGAATGCTCACCAGACCGCTTGCCTACATATACTTTAATGGCATCCGGACCCGCATAGTCCAGCACGCCTTCATTTACCAATGCATCATAAAGAATCACATCTGCAACTTTAAGTGCATTTGCGCCCTTCATGGTCATCAGTTCAGGATCACCCGGACCAGCGCCAACCAGCGTAATCCTGGGTTCCTTCCTGTTTATTTTTTTATCAATCATGATACTTTTTCGGCTCTCGCACCTTTTATACCGTTGTAAAACTCTTCCAGTGAAGCCAAATACGCAGTAGCGAACTCCTGAGAAGGCTCATGTTTGTTAATTTCCAGAACAAGGTCATTAAATGAACCTTCCAGCTGTATTTCGCCAGTTTGAACATAATGGTTATCAAACTCGCGGATCACACCAATCTGGGTACTGCTGTTTACACCTTTATCAAGCAATAATGCTTTTGCGGCACTCACATACACGGCATAAGTATGGTAAATGGCATCAGCCCATGCGCCAGCTTCATAAGACGCCTTCGCCCAGCTTAGTTTCTCATCAGACTCCAGCAATAAAGTAGCTACCAGATCGATTACCACACCAGCACACTCACCCACACCGATCGCAGTCACAAAAGTTTCCTCATGTCCCCAGTCTACATACTCTTCATCCTTCAGGTTGGTCAGATCAGCAAGCGGCTTCAACAATTGGTAGAAATAATCTTTAGTCTGTCTGTCATAATATCTGTGGAAGTTCTCGCCTTCAGCGACGTTCGCTGCGAAGTCGTTCAATAACACCCTCAATACCTCAGTTGCACGTTTTGAAGGCGCTTTGATTACCCTTTCGGCTACTCTTCCAACACCATCACCTACAGTACCACCACCAAGCATCACCTGCACCGCAGGAACAACCTTACCATTTGCCTTCACAGAACTTCCGTGAAAACCAATCTCGGCCAAACCATGCTGTCCGCATGAGTTCATACAGCCGCTTATCTTTATATTCAGCTGTTTTTCATAAACCAGCTCAGGATATTCTTCATAGATCACATCTTCCAGTGCCACCGACAGCGACATAGAATTTGAGATTCCCAGGTTACAGGTATCCGTACCAGGGCAGGTAGTTACATCAGCAACACTGTCAAAACCAGCTTTAGCAAAACCCAGTTCTTTAAGTGCAACAAATAAACCAGGCAAGCCTTCTTCACGTGCAAACTTCAGCATCAGGCCCTGATTTTGGGTAATTCTGATCTCATCAGCAACATAGGGTCTTATAGCAGCGATCAGTTTACGGGCTTCTTCTGTAGGAATATCACCTTTAGTTACTTTAATATATACAGCATAAAAACCTTCCTGCTTTTGTGCAAATACGTTGGTTGCTTTCCAGTGCTTATACTCAACGCTGTTTGCGACCTCATCCAGTACCGGATATTCAATCAGTTCAGGAACCGCAGGTTGTGCAACCGCATCACGATCTATCTTAAATGATTTTACCTTATTCGCTACACGCTCTTCCTCAATCAATCTGATCACCTCATCCAGACCAAGTTTTTGCACCAGGTATTTCAAACGCGCCTTATTTCTGTTGGTACGCTCACCATAACGGTCGAATACCCTAAGCATCGCTTCAGCATAAGGAATAATCTGATCTTCATGCAAAAACTCATGAACCAGATTGGCCAAAAACGGCTGTGCGCCTAAACCGCCACCCAGCCATACTTTAAAACCACGCTCGCCCTTTTCGTTGATCTTTGGAATAAAACCAAGATCGTGGATATAGCTGAACGCCGAATCAGACTCATCAGAAGAGAAAGAGAATTTAATCTTTCTGCCCATTTCCTGGCAGATCGGATTTCTTAAGAAATAACTGAAAAATGCATGCGCATACGGCGACACGTCAAAAGGCTCATTTGGGTTAATGCCAGAATCAGGCGAAGAAGTCACATTTCTAACCGTATTTCCGCAAGCTTCACGAATGGTCACATCATCCTGTTCCAGTTCTTCCCATAGTTCAGGTGTTCTGTCCAGGCTCACATAGTGGATCTGAATGTCCTGGCGGGTAGTAAGGTGCAGGTTCCTGCTCGCATACTTATCAGAAACGTCAGAGATCCGCAGGATCTGTTTAAAAGTCACCTTACCAAAAGGCAGCTTAATACGAATCATCTGAACTCCCGGCTGTCTCTGACCATAAATTCCGCGCGCCAGACGCAGACTTCTGAATTTTTCATCATGGATTTTACCATCGCGAAATTCCCTGATCTTTTTTTCCAGATCGATGATGTCTTTTTCGACAATAGGGTTCTCTAACTCTGTTCTAAAGCTTTGCATGTCAAATTGGTTATTTTAAAAAAAGCCTCTCTGTCTTGTAGACCGGAGAAGCTTTGGTATCTAATCTCAACAGTCTGTAAAATTACCTGTACGTGCAATACATATTAGGTAAATTCAGGCCATTGATAGTTTTGTTCATAAAGCAAATATATAAAGTATACAGGTCTAGTCGTATATTTATATTGTCATATTGATATAACACACTAAAATACAGATATTTATTTTATAATACAGAATGATTCTATCATTATTGAAAACGGGTTTTTTAGGTTATGCTGGACAACACCATTCAGACATAAGGTTTACAAGCAGTTTTCGGTGTGAAGCATGCTAACACCTGATCAAAGATGGCAGCGCATGCTGCTGAACGGAACAGACGGTTAGATAGAATACCTTTGATATCCAAGCTGCTTATGGTTTTGTTTTCCCCAGAAGCAACCTCGCTTGTGTTCCCCATTGGCCAATAAAAAGATCTGGTTTACCATCTTTGTTTACATCACCGATGGCAATTCCCCAGCTTCTTCCCGTGGTAGATTCCGGAATAACTTCGCTGGTTACCAGTTTGAAATTCCCCTTACCATCATTTTGCAGTGCTTGGACCTGCATCGGCTGGAAAGGAGGAATTTTAAGGGCACTCAGGATAATGTCCGGATGTTTATCCTTATTGAAGTCAAAGATTGCTCCCGCATAGCTCGAATATTCCTGTTTAGGAATTCTTTTTGCCGTTTCATCTTTAAAATTTCCCTTACCGTCATTGATCAGCAAACGGGCGGTGGGGTCTTTTTCAAAAGGGCCACCATTGCTGGTTAAATTAAGGAACAGGATGTCGGGGTGTTTATCTGCGTTCGCGTCAAAAACCAGAACTTCCCTGGTATGCAAGGGAACCAGCAATTCCAGCTTT
>DATFQH010000271.1:0-35396 GCA_035264385.1 Pedobacter sp. | reverse complement strand
CATCCCTGCGTCGGGTAAAACGGGCATGGGTATTCCTGATATTATCCAGGCTATAGTAGATCGTGTTCCTGCTCCTGTCGGTGATCCTGACGCGCCCTTACAGGCACTGATTTTTGATTCTGTTTTTAATCCCTTCCGAGGCATTATCGCTTATTATAAAGTCGTAAATGGCGAAATCAAAAAGGGTGATAAAGTTAAATTTATCAATACCGGCAAACAGTACTTAGCCGATGAAGTTGGGATTCTTAAACTGGACATGGCGCCCCGTACAGTAGTTAAAACCGGTGATGTGGGTTACATCATTTCCGGAATTAAAGAGGCCCGTGAGGTAAAAGTCGGAGATACCATTACTACAGTAGACAGACCATCGACAGATTCTATACAAGGTTTTGAAGAAGTGAAACCGATGGTTTTCGCAGGAATCTATCCTGTTGATACCGACGAGTTTGAGGAGTTACGTGAAGCCATGCACAAGTTGCAGTTGAATGATGCTTCGATTGTGTTCGAACCGGAGAGTTCTGCTGCATTGGGTTTCGGTTTCCGTTGCGGTTTCCTTGGCATGCTGCACATGGAAATTATCCAGGAACGTCTGGAGCGTGAGTTTGATATGACTGTGATCACTACAGTACCCAACGTGTCTTATATCGCAAGAACCACGAAAGGTGATGAGGTGATTGTGAACAATCCATCTGACCTGCCTGATCCAAGTAAACTGGATTCTGTGGAAGAGCCTTACATCAAGGCAAATATCATAACCAAAGCCGAGTTTGTTGGCCCGGTAATGTCACTATGTATCCAAAAGAGGGGAATTATCGCCAACCAATCTTACCTGACCTCAGACCGCGTGGAGCTCGTTTTTGAGATGCCTATGGGAGAGATCGTTTTTGACTTTTATGATAAGCTAAAAACCATTTCTAAAGGTTATGCATCATTTGATTATCACCAGATTGGTTATCGAAAATCGGATTTGGTGAGACTGGATATGCTGTTGAATGAGGAGCCAGTTGACGCCTTATCTTCTTTGATTCACCGCAGTAATGCCTACGATTTTGGAAAAAAGATTTGTGAAAAACTCAGGGAATTAATCCCCCGTCAGCAATTCGAGATCAAGATACAGGCGTCTATTGGTGCAAAGGTTATTGCAAGAGAGACACTTAGTGCCTTGCGTAAGGACGTTACCGCTAAATGTTATGGTGGTGATATTTCCCGTAAACGTAAGTTACTGGAAAAGCAGAAACAAGGAAAAAAACGTATGCGCCAGGTGGGTAATGTGGAAATTCCGCAAACCGCATTTATGGCTGTTTTGAAATTAGATTAGTACAGAGTAGGCTACACCAACTCGCTTAACCATATATATATTGCAATGCAGTTACTCGACGGAAAGTTTGTATCGGAAAAAATAAAACAGGAAATCGCTCAGGAAGCGGCAGATTTTTTAGCTTCATCGGGCAGAAAGCCACATTTGGTAGCCATTTTGGTCGGTAATGACGGCGGAAGTGAAACTTATGTAGCCAGTAAAATGAAAAACTGCGAGAAAGTTGGGTTTCAGTCTTCACTGATCAGGTACGACAATACGGTAACCGAAGCAGAGCTGCTGGCAAAGGTTGAAGAAATCAACAGGGACGCCGGTGTCGACGGACTGATTGTTCAATTGCCGCTTCCCGCACACATAGATCCTGAAAAGGTAACAGAAACTATCGATCACCGCAAGGATGTAGATGGCTTCCATCCTATTAATCTGGGCAGAATGATGCGCAATTTGCCATGTTTTATTCCGGCTACACCTTATGGCATCATACTCATGCTACAATCGTATGGAATTGACACTACGGGTAAGCATTGCGTGGTAGTTGGGAGAAGCAATATTGTGGGCAGTCCGATGAGCATACTTATGGCACGTAATGCCAAACCCGGGAACTGCACCGTTTCACTTACACACAGCAAAACAACAAATCTGAAAGAGATGTGTCTTCAGGGCGATATTGTGATTGCAGCAATCGGCAGGAAGAATTACATTACTGCAGATATGATTAAACCGGGTGCAATTGTGATCGATGTAGGTATGAACAGGGAAACTTCAACTACTACCAAATCGGGATACAAACTGTACGGTGATGTGGATTTTGATAATGTGGCTCCTGTTTCTTCATGGATTACCCCTGTTCCGGGTGGTGTCGGGCTGATGACTATTGTTGGATTATTAAAAAACACACTCGCTTCGGCAAAGGGGGAGATTTACAAATAATTGAACAGCAATTCTTTCTGATCAGTTCCAGAGTTTTTTCCAGAAATTTTCTTTGATTCCGATGTATATCCCGTCTGAACGAGTTTCGATGGGGTAAGTGGTGACATAATCGCCCTGACCAGCAGCACCCCTGCCAGTTTTCAGGCTATATTCCCAGCGATGTATCGGACAGATCAGATGACCATTCCTGCACCAGCCACCACTGAGCATACCACCAGCATGGGGACAGGTATTTTGAACCGCAAATAATACTTGCTCGTGTCTGATAAGGCAAAGCTTTTTTCCGGCAACATTTACCTGCATCACGAATTCATCGTCAGGCAGGACTTTATCAAGTTTATGCCACTTGATCATTATAGGTGGTATTTCTTCATGTCTTGGTCATTAATTGGTTCAATATACGGGCTTTGAACTTTGCTTACATTATTTTATTTAACTTTGCGCCCTTATTATGGCACATCAAATACCGGCAGACGGCACACTGCTTCCTTTAATGGAAGAATTTTACACGATACAGGGCGAAGGATTCAATACCGGAAAGGCGGCGTACTTCATCCGTTTAGGCGGCTGCGATGTAGGATGCCACTGGTGTGATGTAAAGGAAAGCTGGGATGCTGAGCTACATCCGCTTACCGCAGCAGATGATATCGTAACAAAAGCTGACAGCTTTCCCGGCAAAGCCGTGGTGATCACAGGCGGCGAACCGCTGATCTATAACCTTGATTATCTGACCTCAGAGCTGCAGAAAAAAGGCATTAAGACCTTTATCGAAACTTCCGGCGCCTATCCGCTGTCCGGCTCCTGGGACTGGATCTGTCTTTCTCCGAAGAAATTTAAAGCACCACGACCAGACATTACACCTTTTGCTCATGAACTGAAGATGATCGTTTTCAATAAAAGCGATTTTGGATGGGCAGAGCAGTATGCGGAAACCGTTTCTGAAAATTGCAAGCTCTACTTGCAACCAGAGTGGTCGAAATCAAAGGAAGTAACACCTCTGATCATTGATTATGTAATGTCTAATCCCAGGTGGGAAATATCATTACAGACGCATAAATTTTTGAATATCCCTTAACAGATCAATATTCTCGCTATATTTAACCTTATCGTTAATATCAGCGTTTATGAAGAAATTATTATTTCTATTCTTCTTATGCTTTGCCGTCTGCTGTGTAGACGTTCTCTATGCCCAGACATCAACGGTAAAAAAAGCACAAAATAACTTTCAAAAGGCCCAGGGGCATTTGAAAAATGATCAGTATGAACTTGCCATTACGGAGCTGGGCGAGGCTGTAAAAGCTGATCCGACATTTCAGTATGCTTATCTTCAGATCGCAGACATCAGCAGGAGAATCAAAGCGTATGACGCTTCCAAAAAAGCCTATAAAAGCGCCATAGCGCTAGGGCCTGATGCCGATCCAAGAATGTATTACGGGTTGGCTGAAGCCGACATTAACACAGGAGACTATGATGACGCCTTACGAAATATCCGTTTGTTTATGGATAAATACAAAGGAAATGACACGGATTTTCTCCGTAAGGCGGCTAAATATTTAAAGGATTGTGAATATGCTGCGTCAGCCATCAAAAATCCCCAGAAATATGAACCTGTAAATCTTGGTGAAGGCATTAATTCTGTTCACAGAGACTATTTTCCCTCTATTACTGCGGATGGAGAAAAAATGATATTTAGCAGAAATATTAATGATAATGAAGATTTTTATATCTCCGTAAAAAAGGAAGGTAAATGGGAGAGCCCTGTTCCTTTAAGTGATAAGATCAATACCGCAAAATTTAACGAGGGTGCACAATCTATTTCCGCTGATGGGCGGTATCTGTTCTTTACAGGTTGCAACAGACCTGATGGCATGGGAAGGTGCGACATTTATGTAAGCCACAAGGAGGGCAACAGCTGGGGAGAGCCATTTAACCTTGGTGCGCCGCTAAATACCCCCTACTGGGAATCGCAGCCAACGATAAGTCCGGATGGCAGCACCTTGTATTTTGTCAGCAACAGACCTGGTGGACTCGGCGGCTATGACATCTGGAAAAGTAGCTTAAAAAGTGATGGTTACTGGAGCAGCCCTCAAAATCTTGGCCCGGAGATCAACACTCCTTATGATGAACACACGCCATTTATACATGCTGATGGAAGAACACTTTATTTTTCTTCTGATGGCTGGCCCGGAATGGGCAACAAAGATATTTTCTTAAGCCGGCTGAGTGATTCAGGAAAATGGGGAGTACCTGAAAATCTTGGCTTTCCTATAAATACTTACAATGAAGAAACAGGTTTGATTGTAACCCCTGATGGAACTGAGGCACTGTTTTCTTCAAATATTAAGGGCGGACAGGGCGACATGGATATTTATAAGTTTAAAATGCCTGGGGATAAAAAACCAATGCCCATTACTTATGTAAAAGGAATTGTAACGGATAAGGCGACCGGTAACTTTCTGGAGGCGCAGGTACAGGTAGTTGATCTGAAAAACAGAAGAACGGAATATGATGATTTTACCTCAGCAGAAAACGGGGAGTTTTTGGCAGTCATGCCTATTGGCGGAAATTATGCTTTCAATGTAAGTGCCAATGGATATCTATTCTACTCTGAGAACTATCAGCTTAATGATGCTTATAACAATGCCCCTTTTCTGCTGCAGATCGGATTGGAAAAGTTAAAGGTGGGAACAAATGTAGTTTTGAAGAACATCTTTTTTAACACCAATGCTTATAAGTTGCTTCCTTTATCATTGACAGAACTGAATACACTCGTTAACTTATTGAAAAATAACCCCAAGATCAGCATAGAAATACAAGGTCATACAGATAATGTAGGACATGAGGCCGATAACAAAAAACTTTCACTCATGCGTGCGAAGGCGGTTTACGATCATCTCATTAAGCAAAACATAAATTCTTCAAGAATAGCTTACAAGGGATTTGGAGAGACTATTCCAATTGCTGCAAATGATACCGAGTCCGGAAGAAAGCTCAACAGGAGAACTTCCTTTGTGATCACAGGAGTCTAAAGATCAGCATGAACAGACAAGCGATCAGATAACCGCTTGTCTTATTTTAATAAGTTTAATCAGTAGTTCTTCAAGAAGGTCCAGGTGCAGCATATTTGCACCATCAGACTTCGCATTTGCAGGATCAGGATGGGTTTCTATGAAAAGACCATCTGCTCCTACTGCAATAGCAGCTTTGGCAATGGTGCCAATGAGCTGAGGCTTACCCCCGGTAACCCCGCTGCTTTGATTCGGCTGTTGGAGAGAGTGTGTACAATCCATTACAACAGGCACTCCAAAGCTCTGCATTTCGGGCAGGCCACGGTAATCTACAATCAGATCCTGATAACCAAAAGTATTGCCCCTGTCGGTCAGAATCACCCTGTTGTTGCCGGCTTCAATAACCTTTTCTACTGCAAATTTCATGGATCCTGCAGAAAGGAACTGACCTTTTTTAACATTAACTACTTTTCCTGTTTGTGCCGCTGCAATGAGTAAATCGGTTTGTCTGCATAAAAATGCAGGAATCTGCAATACATCTACGTAGGCGGCAGCCATCGCTGCTTCAGCACTTTCGTGAATATCGGTAACAGTTGGCACCCCAAATGTCCGGCTTACCTTCTCCAATATCTTCAATGCCTTTTCATCGCCGATACCTGTGAAAGAATCGCCTTTGGAACGGTTTGCCTTACGATAAGAACCTTTGAAGATATAAGGAATCTGGAGTTTGTCGGTAATGGAGACGATTCGCTCTGCAATGCGCATTGCGATTTCTTCACCTTCAATTGCACATGGTCCGGCCATTAAGAAAAAGTTGCCGGATTCTTGATTTTTTAAATTATCTAATGGGAAATTGATCATTATTTATTTTTATGGTTTTTGCATGACTGGGTTTAATTGCCCAGTTCAGACATAAATTTAATTCGCATCAACTGGATCTCCTCACGTGAGTAATCAGATTCTCCAAGTTCTTTGAGGGCATCATCTATAGAATCATTTTCAGCAGACTGAAAGTAGTCAAATACTTCATCCTGACGATCTTCATCGATCAGTTCATCTACAAAGTAGCTAAGATTTAATTTAGTGCCGGAATTGACAATAGCTTCAACCTCTTTTAGAATGTCATCATAGGTTATGCCCTTAGACTTAGCTATATCTTCTAAACCGATTTTCCTGTCAATATTCTGGATTATTGAAACCTTAAGCTGTGATTTATTCGCCTGTGTTTTAATGATCAGGTCTATTGGACGCTCAATATCATTATCTTCCACATATTTCTTGATGAGCTCAAGAAAAGGTCCGCCAAATTTTAATGCCTTGCCATTCCCAACTCCTGAAATCTGCTTGAGTTCATCCATAGCAATTGGATAATGTGTACACATCTCTTCAAGAGAGGGATCTTGAAATACCACAAAGGGCGGAACATTTTTCTGTTTTGCTATTTTTTTCCTCAGGTCTTTCAGCAACTGCAGCAATTGGGTATCCAGCGTTCCTGACCCATGTTTTACATCATCTTCATCATCATCGGCAGCACTTTCTATTGGTTCGTTCAATACAAACCTGAGACTGTAGGGATTTTCTATAAAGCTCCTGCCTGCATTGGTAAGACCAAGCAGGCCGTAATTATCGATGTCTTTCGAAAGGAAGTTATTAAGTACAGCCTGCCTGACAAGGGATTTCCAATGATTTTCTCCTTCTACTACCCCTAAGCCGAATTCGGGAAGCTTACTGTGCTCGTAAGCTATGGTCTGCGCAGTTTCTAGACCGAGAATAACATTAAGAATATGTGCGTCGTCAAACTTCTCTCCTATCTTTCGGATCAGCTTAAGCAGGATCAGCAGGGATTCCTCTGCATCGAATAATTTCTTAGGCTTTTTACAATTATCGCACATGCAGTTACAGCCGGTCTCATTAAAGTTTTCACCAAAATAATGTAGGATCTGCTTTCTGCGGCATACGGCGGATTCGGCATAATCAATTACCTCCTTTAAGATCTGGGTACCGATCTCGCGTTCAGAAACCGGCTTATCCTTCATAAACTTCGCCAGCTTGTCTACATCCTTTTGAGTGTAGAATGCGATACAGACGCCCTCACCCCCATCTCTCCCGGCACGACCAGTCTCCTGATAATAGCCTTCCATACTTTTAGGGATGTCATGATGAATAACGAAACGCACATCGGGTTTATCAATTCCCATACCGAATGCGATGGTGGCTACAATAACTTCGACATCTTCCATCAGAAATTTGTCTTGTGTATCGGCCCTTACTTTTGGTTCCAGTCCGGCATGGTATGGCAAGGCTTTTATACCATTGAGGTTCAATGTTTCAGCCACTTCCTCTACCTTTTTACGGCTCAGACAATAAATGATACCTGATTTGCCTGTATTGTATTTGATATACCTGATGATCTCTTTGATCACGTCTCTTTTTGGCCTGATCTCATAGAAAAGATTCGGCCTGTTAAATGATGATTTAAAGAGTGCTGCATCAGACATCTGCAGGTTTTTAATGATATCCTGCTGTACCTTTGGCGTAGCTGTAGCAGTAAGTGCAATGATAGGTATATCTTCGCCGAGCCCCTGGATAACCTGTCTGATCTTGCGGTATTCCGGCCTGAAATCATGGCCCCATTCTGAGATACAATGTGCTTCATCTACAGCTACAAAAGAGATCTTTATCAGTTTAAGAAAATCAATGTTATCTTGCTTTGACAGAGATTCCGGAGCTACATAGAGCAACTTGGTCTGCCCGCTCAGCAGGTCTGTTTTTACCTGGGTGATCTCTGTTTTATTTAGTGATGAGTTTAGAAAATGAGCAATACTGTCGTTACCTCCAAAAGCACGGAGCTGATCTACCTGGTTTTTCATGAGGGCAATCAGTGGTGAGATCACTATGGCAGTCCCTCCTTCCATAAGAGCTGGTAACTGGTAGCAAATGGATTTTCCCCCGCCGGTAGGCATTATGACAAACGTATTCTTTTTTTCAAGAATGTTGGTGATTATTGACTCCTGATCACCTTTAAAATTATCAAAACCAAAAAAGGTTTGTAAGTTGTCAAACAACGACTTTTTCACATCCATTTCGTGTATAAAATATTCAGTGCTATTTTTACTTCAAAATAACATAATTTTGCACAAATACAAAGCATCAATATACTAAATAATTCTGTTTGAAAAGTAAAATATCAATTATAGAGAACGCTGTTAACACTTTGCAACTGGAAGCACAAGCCATTTTGGGACTGGTTAAAAATGTAAATGATGATTTTGTAAAGATCGTAGAGCTGATTGCCGGAAGTGAAGGCAGGGTAATCGTAACCGGAATAGGTAAAAGCGCAATCATAGCTCAAAAGATCGTTGCTACTTTCAACAGTACGGGTACCCCGGCCATATTTATGCATGCTGCTGATGCGGTACATGGAGACCTTGGAATGATTCAGAAGAATGACATCGTTATCTGTCTTTCCAAAAGCGGTAATACGCCCGAAATAAAAATACTTGCACCGTTGCTTAAGCAATCGGGAAATGTGATGATTGGAATGGTCGGACAGCCAAACTCCGATCTGGGCATGCAGGCAGATTACATCCTGAATACTTTTGTCGAAAAAGAAGCCTGTCCGCATAACCTCGCACCAACAACCAGTACTACCGCACAACTTGCAATGGGTGACGCACTTGCAGTTTGTTTACTTTACGTGCGTGATTTCAATGAAGATGATTTTGCAAAGTATCATCCGGGAGGAGCACTTGGAAAACGACTTTACCTGAAAGCAGGCGATATTGCTGCGAAAAATGACAGACCATGCATTCACGGCTCAGCATCAGTAAAAGATGTGATTATCGAAATCAGTCAAAACCGTTTGGGCGCTGTTGTTGTTATAGAGAACAATGTTATTCTTGGGGTAATAACAGATGGTGATATTAGAAGAATGCTTGAAAAATATTCTAATTTAGCCGACATAAAGGCGAGTGACCTGATGAGCAGCAGTCCAAAGACCATAGATAAGGAAATGCTGGCTGTAAATGCACTTGAAATTATAAAAGCGAATAATATCACACAATTACTGGTAACGGAAAATGGTGGTTATTTTGGAATGATACACTTACATGACCTTCTTCAGGAAGGGATAATATAACGATACGCGAATCAAATATGAATAAAAATAATTACGCCCTTATCATGGCTGGCGGAGTCGGCAGCCGGTTCTGGCCGGTTAGCAGAACTGAATTTCCCAAACAGTTTATAGACTTTTTTGGAATAGGTAAAACGCTTATCCAAAGTACTTATGATCGTTTCCTCAGGGTATGTCCTGCCGAAAACATCTTTATTGTTACCAATGAGATTTATACGCACATCATCAAGGATCAAATTCCGGGAATAAGCGACAATCAGATTCTTGCGGAACCTATTATGAGGAATACTGCACCGTGTATTTCTTATGGTTCTATGAAGATAGCTCAGCTTAATCCTGATGCGACGATAGTAGTAGCCCCATCGGACCACACGATAACTAATCAGGACGCTTTTGTAGAAGCTATAGAGCAATCGCTACAGGCAGCAGCACAAAATGATGTGTTGATCACTCTTGGCATAAAGCCGAGCAGGCCTGATACGGGTTACGGGTACATTCAATATGTAGATAATTCATTAAAAACGGATGAGCAATTCTATAAGGTAAAAACTTTCACAGAAAAGCCTAACCTCGAGCTTGCGAAATCTTTTTTACAAAGTGGTGATTTTCTCTGGAATGCAGGAATTTTCATTTGGTCGGCTAAGTCAATCAATGAAGCTTTTATGAAACATCTTCCGGATATGCATGAGATATTTCAACAGGGAAATGCCATGTTCAATACGGATCAGGAGGTTGAATTTATTGGCAATGCGTATCAGCAATGCACCAATATTTCGATTGATTTCGGGATTATGGAAAAGGCAGACAACGTCTACGTACTACCTGCCGATTTTGGCTGGTCTGACCTCGGCACCTGGGCTTCTATATATGACATTGCAGAACATGATTATGTAGGAAATGCGGTTATACCTGCCGAAAAGGTGATGATGTTCAACTCTTCCAACTGCATGGTAAATGTACCTAAGGATAAACTGGTGATTCTACAGGATCTGCACAATTACATTGTGGTGGAGTCAAATAACACCCTACTGATTTGCCCGCGGGCTGAGGAGCAAAGCATCAAACAGATCGTGGCTGATGTAAAGTCCAGATTCGGAACGAAATACATATAACAGCACTCATATTAAACATCCGGATGCGGTTAATGGCCACATCCGGATTTATTTTTTATATGCATAGCATTCTTTTTAATGAGTAAGTTTCTATACGGAATTGATTTTGGTACGACCAATTCTGCACTGTCCATCTATGATGAAGTATCCGGCCAGATCATTGATACCATTATTCTACCTTCTTTACTCTATTTCCCAGCCGCACAGAACACCTCGGCAGCCATCGATTATGTTGCCGGAGAGGACGCAATCTCAGAATACCTGAATGACGGGATGAAAGGGCGTTTTATGAAGTCTGTAAAACGCATCCTGCCCAGAAGCAGTTTTATCGAAACCAGAATTCATAATAAAAGATTAAATGCATCTGACCTGGTGACCCTGATTTTAAAAACGCTCAAAAATAAGGCAGATCAGATCATCGGTCACAATTGTACTAAGGCCATCATCGGCAGACCTGTGTTTTTTGATGATGACAATATTGCAATGGACGCCCTTGCACAGAAACGATTAAACAAAGCCGCGGAACAGGCAGGATTTACAGAGGTGAGGTTCCAGTTTGAGCCTATAGGCGCTGCTTTTGCTTATGAAAAAACAATTACTAAAAAAGAGCATGTTCTTGTAGCCGATTTGGGTGGCGGCACAACAGACTTTACCTATCTGACGCTGGATCCTTTACAGATCGGAAAGCCAGACAGACAAAAGGATATAATTGCCACCGGTGGGATATATATTGGGGGCGATAGTTTCGATTCTGCATTTATGTGGGAGAAAGGAACACCCTATTTTGGGAAAAACACCATGTATGAAGCTGCTCAGGGCAAAATGTTAAAGGTCCCTGTGTCACTATTTACCAATATCTGTTCATGGGAACAGATGAATTTCTTCAATGGGCAAAAGATTAAAAATGATCTGCAGACTTATTATCATTACTCAAAGCAAGACCCGATTTTTAAGAACTTAATTACACTTACCGATCATAATCTTGGCTATTCCGTTTTTCAATCTATAGAAAGAACAAAAATTGAGTTGTCCAAACAGGAGTTGAGCCAGTTCGTTTATGCAAAAATGGATATAAGCATAGCAGAAACCATCACAATAGAGAACTACAATAAGATCATAGAAAGAGACATCATAAAAATCAGAAAGTATCTTGATTCGTTTTTATTAAAACACAAGATCAGTGCTGCAGAAATTGACAGTTTATTCTTAACAGGCGGTACCTCTATGGTATCTGCTGTGAAAAACCTGTTTGAAACAAGGTTTCCCGGTATACAGATACACTCGGGCGACAACTTTATAAGTGTAGCCAAAGGACTAGCATACAGCGGTTATTTATTTGATCATTGACGTTGTCTGATGGCTTCGTAAAGTATGACTCCCGCAGAAACAGAGACATTGAGTGAATTGATCTCCCCGACCATCGGTATCTTAGCCAGATGATTGGCCATGCGCATAATTTCATTTGAAATTCCTTCATCTTCTGCGCCCATCACTATTGCTGTTGGTAAAGTATAGTCTGGTACATAGATCAGATCACTGGTCTTTTCGGTGCAGGCAACAATCTGTAAACCACATTCCTGAAGAAACAGTGCAGTTTTATGTAAACTCTGATGCCTGCATACGGGAATAGTAAATAAAGCTCCTGCAGAGGTCTTAATGGCGTCGGCATTGATCTGCGCAGAGTTCTTTGCTGGAACAACAATAGCATGAACACCGGTGCATGCAGCAGTTCTCGCAATCGCTCCCATATTTCTGACGTCAGTTACTCCATCAAGAATCAGTACCAGCGGAGTCTCCCCCTTTTCATATATAGCTGGGATAATGTCTTCAATTTTCTGAAAAGTAATGGCAGAGATTACAGCAATTACCCCCTGGTGATTCTTTTGTGTCATCCTGTTGAGTTTCTCTACCGGAACATTGTGCACAGGAATATCAGTACCATGCAACAAAGCTTTGAGTTCTAGTATAATAGACCCGACAAGCCCTCGCTGCACATAGATGCTCTCGACATCTCTTCCGGCCTTAATAGCCTCTATTACAGCACGTATACCAAATACAAATTCGTTATTTTCTTTAGGCCTGGCTGGTCTTCTGGAATTTTCCATCTCTATTAATTTGACTGCAAAAATAGCTGAAATATCGGTATTAAAAGACAGGTAATTTTAAGTACCATAACCTGTTGCTTATCAACATATTTCTGTTAGGAAAAATGCAAGATTAGTTAAAACAATACCTGAACTTGGGTATTCAGGTCTGTGGGAATGTGCATAAAGAAATATATCACCGACCCAATTTTTGCCTATTTTTGCCTTATGAGTATCGATAACGGAAATCAGGGACAAGACAAGGCAAGCTATACTGCGCGGAAGAACAGAATTACTAATTCTATGAGTACAATGGGCAAAATTCCGCCTCAGGCCATAGATTTGGAAGAAGCTGTATTGGGTGCATTAATGCTTGAAAAAGATGCATTGTCTACCGTAATCGACATTCTTAAGCCAGAGGTATTCTATCATGAAGCACACAAAAAGATCTTTGAGGCGATTCAGGGACTTTTTCAAAAATCAAAACCTGTTGATATTCTTACTGTAACCTCAGAATTGAGGACGCTGGGCCTTCTTGAAATGGTTGGTGGGGCTTATTATATTACAAATCTGACCAACAGGGTGGCCTCTGCTGCTAATATAGAGTATCATGCACGGATCATTTCTCAGAAATACATCCAGAGGGAACTCATCAGAATATCTTCAGAAATCATTCAGAATGCTTATGAAGATACTACAGATATATTTGATCTGTTGGATCATGCAGAAAAGAACCTGTTTGATATCGCTCAGAATAACCTTCGCCGTGATACTCAAAAGATGGATGAGATCATTAAGCAATCACTGGCAACACTGGAAGAGTTAAGAACCAAAAGCGACGGTCTTACCGGTGTACCTTCAGGTTTTACCGATCTTGATCGCATCACCGGCGGATGGCAGCCTTCAGATCTTGTGATCATTGCGGCTCGTCCTGCAATGGGAAAAACGGCATTTGTACTTACCTGTGCCAGAAATGCTGCTGTAGATTTCAAACGTCCCGTAGTAGTGTTTTCCCTCGAGATGTCTTCGGTTCAGCTTGTAAATCGTTTAATTTCAGGGGAAACTGAAATTGAGCAGGAAAAAATCAGGAAGGGAAACCTGGCAGAATGGGAATGGCAGCAGTTACACAGCAAGATCGGCACATTAACCGAAGCTCCGTTGCTAATCGATGATACTCCCGCATTGAATATCTTTGAATTCAGGGCTAAATGCAGAAGGCTCAAATCCCAGTATGATCTGCAGTTGATCATTATCGATTACCTTCAGCTGATGCACGGTAAGGGAGAAGGTCAAAGCGGAGGTGGTAACAGGGAGCAGGAAATTGGTAGTATATCCAGGGCGCTCAAATCTGTAGCTAAAGAATTAAATGTACCTGTACTTGCATTATCTCAGCTGAGCAGGGCTGTAGAGAGCAGACCTGGTGCGAATGGCAAGCGGCCTATGCTTTCCGATTTGCGTGAATCCGGATCTATTGAACAGGATGCCGACATGGTATTGTTCCTTTACAGGCCTGAGTATTACGGGATAACTGAAGATGAGCAGGGTCGTTCACAGGCTGGCGTTGGTGAGGTAATTATAGCCAAGCACAGGAATGGTGAAACCGGCATAGTGCCGCTCCGTTTCATTGGTAAATATGTAAAATTTACAGATCTTGAAGAAAGTTTCTCTGCTCCTAATTCTTTCTCTATGGATAGTCCGGGTGCAGGTATGCAACCGTCACAAAGTTTCGAGAGGCCATCAGGTAATGTGATCATAAAGCCATCTCGTATGGATGACATGCACGACGAGGACGCCCCTTTCTAAGCCATGTTTTTTAAAGAAAATAGCCTAGTAAAATACCAGCAAGTACAATAACTGGCGGACTGATCTTTGTAAAATTAAGGATCAGAAAGGTTACGATCAAAATAATTATAGCCATAAGGTCCAGGCCAACCGGTATCACCAAAAGAATGAAGGCCGCTATAATGAAGCCGACGCTAACGGCATTTATGCCCGCAAGAGAATACCGGATACGTGTAATCTTCTTGAGGTCTTCCCAAAACGGCACAATAAAGAGTACCAGGATCAGTCCGGGAAGATTGATACCCAATACAGCGACGATCCCACCCAATATCTGTCCCGTGAGTCCATAACCAAAGTTCTTCATACTGAGTGCACCGATATAACTGGTAAATGAGAAGGTAGGGCCCGGCAAGGCTTGTTGTAACGCGAACCCTGAAAGAAAGCCTGAAGCATGCAAATATTGCTTCATCTGCACAAATTCGGTGAACATCAGGGGCACCAGTACTTGTCCGCCGCCAAATATAAATATTCCGTTGCGGTAGAAGTTCTCAAATAGCCTGATCGGCAAGCTGAACGGTGAAGTTCTGTTGATTATGGCACCCAACAATGCAAGAAACAGCAGAACACCAAAAAAATAGATTAATTTCTTACGGTTAATATTTGAAAAAAGTTTGACCCTAATGTCAGTTTCTTCCCGGGGAGACTCGAGAGCAGATGAAATTACTCCTCCTATAAGTATTGCTATCGGGAAAACATAAGCATTTCTAAGAACGAGTGTACAAATAACCGCAGCAATAGCCAGGAATACCGACACCTGAGAAACCAGGACTCTTTTGGATAAGTTGTATGCACCAAAGGCCACAATTCCCAATGCTATGGGCTTGATATACTCGAATATTTCGGCAAACTTTTCTTTTTGGTCGAGTTTAGCAAAACTAATGGCAGCAAAAGTCATTGCAGCTGCCGAAGGCAGAATCCACAAAATAAATGTGACAATAGACAATCTCAGGCCACCTACCTTGTAGGCGATACCTACCAGTGTCTGTGTAGAAGCAGGGCCCGGCAATATCTGCGCAAGTGCATTGAGTTCTAGCAATTCTTCTTCAGTAATATATTTTGTATTCTTAACAAAATATTTAAGTAGTAGTGCCAGATGTGCCTGCGCTCCGCCAAAGGCGGTGAAGGTGAAAAGTATCACATCCCTGATAAACAAAAGCTGTCTTTTCCGATTCAAAGCTTTCAAATGTTAATCATCTTCATAATCCAGCCCAGCGGCAGAATTATAGGCGCCCTGGAGCTCAGAAAAAGCATGCATATCACGTTTATTCCTCGCGACAGCCATGCCTTTCTGATAAATACTCAGGGCCTGTTCACTATTGTTATTTTTCTCGAGTAATTTTCCGAGGTGATAATACGTACCCACATAATCGGGATGCTCTTTAACCAGTTTATTGTAATATTCCAATGCCCTTTCTGTATCCTGAGATGTATTGTATTCTGTAGCTAAAGCATATAGTACAAATGGATCGTTCGGATCGCTCTCTAAAAATTCCAATAACTTGGCCAATCGGGTACTTTGCATTTTTTATCCCTGCTTTTTTAATTAGATTTGCAAAAAGACAATTTCAGCTGTAAACGCTTTATTACCTTAAAACAAATTTATACGTATGAAAATATTAGTTTGTATCAGTAATGTGCCCGACACAACAACAAAAATAACTTTTACCAGCGATAATACACAATTCAATACTGCAGGAGTACAATTTATTGTTAATCCGTATGATGAAATTGCACTTTCGAGAGCTATTGAACTCTGTGAAGGTGGCAAAGGGACAGTAACGGTTATCAATGTCGGTGAAAGCCATGCAGAACCAACTATAAGAAAAGCACTGGCTATAGGTGCCGATGATGCCATAAGAATAAACGCAGCACCAAGAGATGCTTATTTTACCGCCTATCAGATTGCGGAATATGCAAAAACAACAGATTTTGACATCATTCTTTGCGGACGGGAATCCATTGATTATAATGGCTCCCAGGTCGCCGCAATGATTGGAGAATTTTTAGATATTCCTTCAATTTCAATAGTTAAGAAAATAGATTATGATGGCTCCGCAGCTACCGTAGAACGTGAGATAGAAGGTGGCAAGGAAGTGATCTCCGTGTCGGGCAGGTTCATCGCAAGCTGCTCAGAAGGAACCGCCGAACCAAAGATCCCAAATATGCGTGGGATCATGAGTGCGAGGACAAAACCACTCGTTACTATAGAAGCCAAAGAGTTTGAGCAGCTGAGCAAGGTACAGTCATTTGAAACTCCTCCTGCACGTTGTGCGGTAAAACTGGTTCCTGCTGAAGAAACCGCCAAATTAGTTGATTTGTTACACCAGGAAGCCAAGGTGATCTAACCCGTTCCAGTTACACTATTTAATTAAAAATCCTAAAAAATTCGTATGTCAGTTTTAGTATATGTAGAACAAGTAGATGGTAAGTTTAAGAAATCTGTATTTGAATCTGTTTCCTATGCAAAAGCCATCGCAGATCAGCAAAACAGCAATTTATCGGCTATATCCATTGGCGATGTAGCAGAAAGTGAACTTAAAGCACTTGGATTATATGGTGCATCGAAAATATTGAATGTTTCTAATGATCAGCTCAAGAATTTCGTAAACCAGGCCTACGCAGCAGTTATTGCTGAAGCTGCAGCTAAAGAAAATGCTGATGTAGTTGTGTTGTCTAATTCCTTCTCAGGAAAAGGCCTGGCTCCGCGTGTGGCAGTTAAATTAAAAGCAGGTCTGGTAGACGGAGCAACAGAGCTACCTAAAACTGAAGGCGGCAAATTCACTGTTAAAAAGAATGCATTTTCAGGAAAAGCTTTTGCGACTGTTGAAATCACTTCTGCAATTAAAGTTATCGCACTTAGCCCTAATGCTTTCGGCACGAAAGAGTCTGCTGTTGATGCGGTAATAGAATTATTTAGCCCTGAAATTAAAGCAACAGACCTTAGTGCTATCGTTAAAAATATCATAAGGGCAACAGATAAGGTTTCGTTGCCAGATGCAGAAATAGTTGTTTCCGGCGGACGTGGACTGAAGGGCCCTGAAAACTGGGGAATGATAGAAGAACTGGCCGGCCTGCTTGGTGCAGCAACAGCGTGTTCCAAACCAGTTTCAGATGCAGACTGGAGACCGCATTCAGAACACGTAGGACAGACCGGTATTGCCATAAGTCCTAATTTATACATCGCCATCGGTATTTCCGGTGCCATCCAGCATCTGGCGGGTGTAAGTTCATCTAAAGTCATTGTGGTCATAAATAAAGATCCTGAAGCTCCTTTCTTTAAAGTTGCCGATTATGGAATTGTAGGCGACGCGTTTGAAGTTGTCCCAAAATTAATTGAAGCAGTTAAAGCACATAAAGCATAATAAAATATCCTGTGGCAGTATAATTGCTGCCATAGGATATTATTTCATATGAAAAAAGTAAAACTTGATATAGTTGGTTTATCATACAGCCAGACACAATCCGGAGCGTATGCCCTTGTGCTCGGCGAAGTAAATGGACGAAGAAGGCTACCGATCATCATTGGCGCATTTGAAGCTCAGGCGATAGCCATTGAAATAGAGAAGATGACGCCAAGCAGACCGCTCACACATGACCTGTTTAAAACATTTGCACAAAGTTATGGTATTCAGATTCAGGAGATCCTTATTTACAACCTCGTAGAGGGTGTATTTTTTGCGAAACTGATCTGCACCGATGGTCAGACCACGCAAGAAATAGATGCACGCACATCTGATGCGATAGCACTTGCCGTCCGTTTTAATTCAGCAATATATACGTATGAATTCATTCTTTCTTCTGCAGGAATAGTGATAGAAGGTAACGATTTCTTATTTCTGGAAAACATGGAAAACATCCCGAAGGAACAAGGCTCAGAAGATATCTCCACCTCTATCCCTGGTTCCGCGTATAAATCGCTCAGTTTAGAAGAACTCAATCAGAAACTTCAGGAAGCAATTACTGAAGAAGCTTATGAAAAAGCGGCCAGAATTCGTGACGAAATAAATAAGAGAAATTCAGCGTGATCCCGTCGAAATAATTATATATTGACTGTTATTCGTTAATTCAACCATTCTAGTATTATGAATGTTAAGTTTCGCTTAACGCTGATGAACTTTTTGCAGTTTTTTATCTGGGGTTCCTGGCTGATTACCATTGGAGTTTACTGGTTTCAAAATAAAGGATGGTCGGGGGCCGAATTTGGAGCGATCTTCTCCACAATGGGTATATCAGCCATCTTTATGCCGGCGATTGTTGGCATCGTTGCCGATCGTTTTATAAATGCAGAGAAATTGTACGGAGTTATGCATATTCTTGGTGCGGCCGTTCTATTCTGTCTTCCGATGGTGAAAGATCCTGTTACATTCTTTTGGGTGATCCTGCTCAATATGATCTTCTATATGCCAACTTTATCTCTTTCGATTACTGTGGCCTACTCAGCATTAAAAAGTGCCGGGAAAGATGTGATAAGAGATTATCCGCCGATAAGAATTTGGGGTACCATTGGCTTTATAGTTGCGTTATGGGTTGTTAGCCTATCAGGAAATGAAGCCTCCTCCAATCAGTTCTATATC
This sequence comes from Pedobacter sp., assembly GCA_035264385.1. GTDB lineage: Bacteria > Bacteroidota > Bacteroidia > Sphingobacteriales > Sphingobacteriaceae > Pedobacter. Next base: position 16,396 of record DATFQH010000271.1, on the reverse strand, counting down.
GCATCGGCGGTATCTTTATTTTTAGGCATTTACGCTTTCACTCTTCCTAAATGCCCTCCTCTGGCAAACAAGATAGATACAAGGTCATTTGTGGATGCATTTGGACTAAGAGCATTCGCCTTATTCAAACAACGAAAATTCGCCGTGTTTTTCCTTTTCTCTATGTTCTTAGGCGCAGCATTACAACTAACCAATGCCTATGGAGACACCTATCTTCATGACTTTAAGAATGTTGCTGTCTATAAAGATCTGCTGGCCGTAAAATATCCGGCAATCATCATGTCAATCTCTCAGATTTCGGAGACTCTTTTCATATTGGCGATACCCTTTTTTCTGAGGAAGTTTGGAATTAAATATGTCATGTTATTCAGTATGCTGGCATGGGTACTCAGATTTGGTCTTTTTGCATTTGCAGACCCGGCTGGCGGCTTATGGATGATCATCTTATCGTGTATCGTGTATGGGATGGCCTTTGACTTCTTTAACATTTCGGGATCATTGTTTATGGAAACACAGATAGATGCCAGGATAAGAGGCAGTGCACAAGGCTTGTTCATGATGATGGTAAACGGATTTGGCGCCTTATTTGGCAGTTTTGCCAGCGGACTGATTATCGAAAAGTTCTTTACTTACGCAGATCAGAGTAAAGACTGGCAAAACATCTGGATCACGTTTTCTGCCTATACATTACTGCTTGCGATTGTATTTCCATTCATCTTTAAGTACAAGCACAATAGCGCTGAACAATCGGCTATTGAAGCCTTGAACCATTAATAAGTGATTTTTGACAGTACACAGGATATAAATAATTCACTTTATCATTTGTTTGCTCCTTCGAACCCGATATTCAAAATGTAAGCCATAAAAAAGCCCGAGTATGAACTACTCAGGCTTTTCATATTTTTTTATTCAAATTATCGGGTTTCAATAGGTGTAAAATCTCTATTGGTATGTCCTACATAGATTTGACGCGGTCGTCCGATGGGCTCTTTGTTTTCGTGCATTTCTTTCCATTGGGCAATCCATCCAGGCAAACGTCCCAAAGCGAACAATACAGTAAACATATCTGTCGGGAATCCAAGTGCCCTGTAGATGATACCAGAGTAGAAATCTACATTTGGATACAATTTGCGTTCTACAAAATACGGATCGCTCAATGCAGCCTCTTCCAGTTTCTTGGCAATTTCTAAAACGGGATCGTCAATACCCAGTTTCTCTAAAATATCATCGCAAGCCTTTTTAATGATTTTTGCCCTTGGATCAAAGTTCTTGTAAACCCTGTGTCCAAAACCCATCATTCGGAAAGGATCATTTTTATCCTTTGCTTTATTGATCCATTTTTCAGTATCTCCGCCATCTTCCTTAATCCGTTCAAGCATCTCAATCACCGCCTGATTTGCACCACCGTGCAGCGGCCCCCACAGCGCTGCGATACCAGCAGAAACAGAAGCATAAAGATTACAATCTGAAGATCCTACCATTCTTACCGTAGAAGCAGAACAGTTTTGTTCATGGTCAGCGTGCAATATCAATAATGTATTCATGGCACTTACCACAACAGGATCTATGTCAATTTCCTCTGTGCGCTGTCCAAAAATCATATTTAAGAAATTGCTTACATAATCGTATTTATTCTTAGGGTAGATCAGCGGATGTCCTAAAGATTTTTTATAAATAAAAGAAACAATGGTTGGGAACTTAGCCAATAACTTAATCATGGTCAGATCCATAGTTTCAGGAGAGCCATTGGCATTCAGCGATTCTGGATAGAATGTAGACAATGAGCACACTAATGAGGCAAGCTGAGCCATTGGATGGGATTTAGAAGGATAACCATCCAGAAACTTCTTCATATCCTCATGGATCAACGTATGCTTGCTGATCTGGGACTGAAATCCATCCAGTTCTGTTTGATTAGGCAAATCGCCATAGATGAGTAAATAAGCTACTTCAAGAAATGTTGATTTTTCTGCCAGTTCTTCAATTTGATATCCGCGGTATTTTAAAATTCCTTCTTCTCCATCCAAAAAAGTAATGGCACTTTTAGTAGACCCTGTATTTTTATATCCAAAATCCAAAGTAACGTGACCCGTTAAATCCCTGAGCTTTGAAATATCTATAGCCTTCTCCCCCTCAGTACCTGTTATAACAGGGAATTCGTATACCTTCCCACCAATCTTAATTTCTGCGATATCTGACATATATATTCTTAATTTTATAATAACAAAACTAACTAATCCTTTTCGATCTGAATCCCTACCTACTATAACAAAGCTGTTAAATAATTATTAAATGCGGGTCAGAATCCGGTAAGATTATAATTTTTTAGTAGCCTTAATTTCTTCAACTACAGCTCCGCACTCCATCATTTCATCTCCGTAGTAAGGATTACGAATTTTACTTTCTGAAGCTAGCCAATCCCCTCCGTTTCCATCATTTGCCATCGGACAATGCTGGACAAAAATAGCTCCGCTTTTCAATTCCGCATGTTTAAATAATGCAATTACATCAGAACTTAAAGCTGTGAATTCCTTTCTCTGAACAGAAATATCTTCAGCAGAAGCAATCTTATCGGCTATCAAAGCCGTATTTTCGCAACCGGCTCTTGCCTTAAGACTATTTGCAAGTGCAGCAGCAAATTTTTTTGAATCTTCAAATTTTGTAGCCACCAATGTATTCTTTAGTTTGATGTATCCTGCATAGATCTCCTGTTCGACAGGATTTGCCAGCTCAACAGCCGCTTCCGTAGCTACAACTGCAGAACTATCTGCAGCAGTACTATCCCCAGGAGCCGTAGTTTTAGTATTATTATTGGTACAAGAGAATAACATCAATAGTACCAATCCCAGCATGTAATTTTTCATGAGTTAAGACTTGATTTTTGTAAAAAAGCAATTAATCCGAAGATGTATCCGGCAATCCGTCACAGAAAAGTCCTGTGTTATACATTTAACTCGGTTTGGTGGTTAAAATAGCATTTTAATTTTAAATAAATAAAAAAGCCCCTGAATAAATCAGGGGCTTTGAATAAAATGTTCGTTTTCAGTACTATAATTTGAATCCGTAAGCTACTCGAAGTGCAACCTGGCCTAAAGAGCCACCACTAACTTCAGCACCTTCATAACGCAATCCAAGGTCAAGGCCATTGTCAAAACCATAACCTATACCAGGTGCCCATAAGAATGAAGTTTTACCGCCATCTTCTGTTGAAAAACCTGCACCAAGCTCACCTGAAAAATAAGCGCTCTCGGCAAAGAAAATTTTCGCTCCAGCTTTTACAGGAATCATCCCAAAGCTACCAGCATCATCTTTAAGCGTCCAGTGGTTGTAACCAGCAGAAAGCAAGCCGGAAATGTTAGAACTGAAATCTTTTTGCAGACGCAAATCTCCGCCTATTACAAAACTTGCACCTTCAGTAGTAGGAATGCCCGCACTTACACCGATACCTAAGCGAAGCGCTTTTGAGTCATCAGACTGAGCATTAACATTTGTTGTAAAAAAAAGCGCTACTACAGCTACTGCAGCAGCCAGGAATTTTGTCGAATTTTTCATTTTTGTCGTTTATATAATTAGATTACGATACTATCACTTAGCATCGTGTGGTCTGATTGCAAATCACATGCCATACCTGAAAAAAAGGACAGATTACTTCTTCAACCAAGCCAAATAAGCTTCTAAAACCTTGTCTGTTAGTACTTCGGGTTCGTCTTCAGCGTTAAACCAATTTATTTGCACTCCATCCTTCTCCATTTTTCTGAAAAAGGTCATCTGACGCTTTGCAAACTGGCAAATAGCAATACCAAGATGCTCAACCAGAGCGTTATATTCCAATTCGTTAAATAAATATGCGGTGATGAACTTATATTCAAGACCATAAAATGTAAGCATGTCCCTGGATACCCCCATGTCCAGTAAGGACTTCACTTCATCGATCATCCCCGCAGCAAATCTGGCTTCGAGTCTTTGAATGATCCTGCTCCTTCTTTGCTCCCGATCCGTAACAAGCCCTACAACAAAAGGATTCAACAAAGGTCTTTTTTGTTCTTCAAGTGTATTGGACTTCAAATATTCGGCGATTTCGATCATCCTGATCAACCGCTTATGCGATGAAAGATCAGCGTGTGCAACAAGGCGCTGCGGATAACCGGCCAGCATATCTATCAGTACATCAACATCCATAGGAACCAGATCATCGCGCAATTTCTGATTTACAGGAACCGCAGTGTATTCATGATTTTGCAGTATACTATGCACATACATCCCTGTGCCACCACAAAGTATTGGCAGGACGCCTTTGCTGGTAAGTCCCTTGAACACCCTAAAAAAATCTTCTTTAAATTCATTGACATTGTACTTTTCACCCGCAGCCCTAACATCAATCAGATGATAAGGAATAGCTTTACCTTTAATGTGATATTCACCAATGTCTTTACCAGTACCAATGTCCATGCCCGTAAACAACTGCCTGCTATCGGCACTGATAATCTCTCCGCCCAGTGCGTACGCCAGCCTGACGGCAAGTCTCGTCTTACCCGAAGCAGTAGCACCTAAAATGATCATCAATGGATTTTGCTGCATTGCGATTGAATGTTTGCTCAATGCAAGTATAAGATATATTTTAAATTCCCGGTATTAAAAATCCTGCGGTACCTGCGGGCGTCAGGCCGCTCATCAGTAACCCGGGGAAGCCTGTGTGCAAAAAACCTTTTCCCCGTACCCTCTTCCAACCATATCTCTGAAGGTGGCGTAATCTCCGAAAGCTGAAAACCCGCCTGCTCATATGCTTTGCCTAAAGACCAGTCTCTGTCAGCATAGCTCATTATATCATCAGGCCGGTACAATTCGATAAAATACTTTAGCAATTTACTGAAACCACCTGTCACCGTAAATCCGGTACATGTAGCAAAACGAATCAGTTCAGCTGATCTGTAAACAGGTCCGCCTTTCTTCATATACCTCAGGTTACTGAAACATGCCACCACAAGCAAGTCATCACCAGCAGTCAGTGCAAATCGATACTTTGCGCTTGCTGTTCCCTGCAAATGATGCGCTTCCAGAAACTCGTCAGCCTGTTTTTGTGTAATTACCGTAATTTTTGTCTTACGGCCGTGGATGCGCTGATTACGCCCTGTAATCGACCTTATCCGACCCAAGACCTGGTCATGTCTGTTTTGCCAGATGTCTTGCCAAAGATGAACCAGATAAATTCCATTCTTATCAAATGATTCCTGAATTCCGATCAGTTGATCCGGGAGATAAGCATGATCTGTTGTGACCAGGTTAACAGCAACTTTGCAGCCTTCAAATAAAAGTACCGTAAAATTGCTTTGTAAATTTAAATTTAATGGAAATCCCAATGCAGAAAGTTTATCCTTAACGTCCTCGTGCCACAATTGAATTATACCCAAGCTTTTTCTTTGTAGATTTTGAAACCTTCGGCTAGTGCATCTTCAATCTTCGACAACAATGGCTCATCCAGTTCTTTGATGTGAAAACACGACTTTCCCTTCAACAACTTTAACAAACCGGGGTCAAATACAGTTTTAAGATCAGGTTCTTCATAAACCGGCATAAAATAAAATCCCACATGACCTTTCTGAATAATTACGCTGGCAAAGAAAACCTCATTTCTCTTCTTGCCTTCTATCTCCACATTTTTATTACTCCAAAGGTCATAATTCGTTTCACTATTTTCACGGTTATCAAAACCCATTACCGCATAAGGCTGCAATGATGCCCTTATGGTCTGAAAAATCTCAACAAAGTCTGTTTTAGTCTGGTTCATGTCAATCGGATTTTATTTATAACACGTTTTTAACTGCTATTGTTTGTCTTCGTGCCTCGCTCAGCCCACCGCTCGCTATTTGCATAATGTGCATTAAAATTACGGATTCGCCGGACAATGGCCCAGTGATTTTCAATTTACAGTAAGTTTTTCTGCCAGACCGGTTCCTGCCTGCAGCAATTCATTGGTAATAGACCTTGTATATTCTATAATTTCTGCTTTAAAATCAGTCACGGATGCCCCCGACCGGATCTCCTCCAGACGCTTCTCCCACTGCCCTGTTAATTCAGCCTGCGCAATCTTTTGATCCTTTACCACATCATATACAGCCAGACCTCTTGCAGTGGGCACCAGATTCCTTTTTTCCCTGATGATGTATTCTCTGTTTAATAAAGTCTCAATAATGGCCGCTCTGGTAGCAGGAGTCCCGAGCCCGCTATCCTTCATTGCATAACGCAATTCCTCATCTTCAATATCCTTACCCGAAGTCTCCAGTGCCTTGAGCAGCGAAGCCTCATTATACATCGCTTTGGGTTTGGTCTGCTTTTCCAGCAAAGCCTTATTTACTATCGGCAGGAATTCACCCGCTTTCACCTTAGGCAATGAAGGATTTTCTTCATCTTTTTTCTCCTCATCATTATCGTTAAATACCGACCTCCATCCAGCAGAACGAATTACCGTACCATTGGCGATAAAAACAGAACCAGATTCTATTGTGATCTTTGTGATCTCTTTTACGCATTCCTGATGAAAGGCCTCCAGCATTCTGCCTGCCACCATATCGTAAACAGCCAGTTTATCTCCGCTCAATTGATACGGCGATTCTCCTGTAGTCAGAATAGCATGGTGATCTGTTACCTTTTTGGCATTCACACTTCTTTTGTTCAGCATCACAGTACCCAAAAAGTCTGCCTGCTTGGCAAAATCTTTATGGTCTTTCAGTTTAGCAATCAATGCTGGCACGCCAGCAAAAACATCGTCGCCAATGTAGCGGCTTCCGGTACGCGGATAAGTAACCAGTTTACTCTCATACAGACCCTGTAAGATATTGAGTGTCTGATCCGCCGTCAGGCCCCTGCGTTTATTGGCCTCCTGCTGTAAACTGCTCAGGTCATGAAGCAATGGTGGTGGTTCCTTACGTGGCTTGGCCTCTACCGTCAATATCTTCCCTCCGTCAGGAAAGCCGGCGGCAACGTCTTCAATTTTTGCAAATAAAGTCTCCGCGTCTTCCTTTTTATCAAAGTTGTTTACAGACATCGCTCTAAATAGTTGACCCTCCTTATCCATTTGTATAGCCAGCTGATAATAGGTCTGAGGGATAAAATTCCTGATCTCCAAAAACCGGGAACAAATCATAGCCAGCGTTGGTGTTTGCACCCTGCCCAATGAAAGTACCGATCGGGAACCCGCAGAAATACTCAGCGCCTGGGTGGCATTCATACCCACCAACCAGTCAGATTCTGACCTGCAATGCGCAGAATTGAACAAAGTATCGTATTCTGTACCCGGCTTCAGATTTCGGAAACCCTCTTTTATGGCCTCATCAGTCTGGGATGAGATCCAAAGCCGCTTAAAAGGCTTTTTACATTTCAGGAAATAATAGATATAGCGAAAAATAAGTTCTCCCTCACGTCCGGCATCCGTTGCTACAATGATCTCGGTCGCCTCATCGAACAATTTTTTAATAATGTCCAGCTGCTTCCTCACCCCCGGGTCTTCAACCATCCCATCCTTGGTTTTGATCTTACGGATACCCAGCTTAAATTTGGCGGGCAGCATTGGCAAATGCTGGCGTCGCCAGCCGATATAACCATATTCCTGAGGCGGTGCCAGCTGTAATAAGTGGCCGAACGCCCAGGTAAAAGAATATCCCTTTCCCTCTATATATCCATCTCTTTTTGTGGTAGCGCCGAAGACCTTTGCCAACTCACGCCCCACAGAGGGCTTTTCTGCGATAACAATTTTCATAACCTATTCAAAAATATCTATCCCTGTCTTAATTGTGTTACAATGTGCATCAACAATATCCTTTATATCCGGCGAATACCCTCCCCCCATGCTTACCTGCACCGGTAAATTATTTTTTTTACAAAATTGAAAAACCATCCTGTCCCGTTCTTTACAAGCAAACTTAGTAAGCGCCAGTTTACCGAGGCTGTCACTTTCCAAAACATCTGCCCCAGCAAGATAGAATACAAAATCAGGCTGAAAAGATTTCAGGCTTTTCATCGCAATACCCAGGCGGGTTAGAAACTCATCATCCTCACAACCATCCTCAAGCCCGATATCAAGATCAGACTTCTCCTTTCTAAATGGAAAGTTCTTGTCGCCATGCATAGAAAATGTAAATACCCTGGGCTCGTCTTTGAAGATTTCTGCGGTTCCATTGCCCTGATGCACGTCCAGATCGATGATCAGAATACGTTTGGCCAGGTGGTTATTTAACAGGTAATTCGCGGCAATGGCCTGATCATTCAGCAAACAAAAACCTTCGCCCCAATCACTACCGGCATGGTGCGTACCTCCCGCCACATTGAAGGCAAGCCCGTATTGCTGTGCATAAAGTGCTCCCTCTACTGTACCCTGTGCTATTCTCATTTCACGCTCAACAAGCTGCGCATTCAGCGGAAAACCTATTCTTCTTTGCTCCTTGGCCGGTAAAGTAAAATCCCTCAGCTGCTCCCAGTATTGACGGTCGTGCGTAAGCAGCAACACCTCCTCGGTTAGCGGTTCCGGTTCGAACAAATATTCATGAATGATCAGCCCCTCATGTAAAAGCTGTTCAGGGATGAGCTCATACTTGAGCATAGGAAACCTATGCCCTTCAGGCAATGGATGTGCATACAAAGGATGCCATGCTATTTTAACCATATCAGTTCAGTAGCTCCCCTACATGTTTCTCTATATTCTCGCAAATCTCATCTACAGGCAGGTCATTTGCATCCTCACCAAAAGGATTTTCTATCTCCTCGGCAATGAGCTCCAAACTGGCCAGTACATACAGAATGAAAGGCACAATAGGAACCACAAAATAACCCAGGCTAAACACCCAGCCGATAGGCAACGTAATTACATAAATAAAGATGAACTTCTTTATAAAGGCACTGTAAGAATAAGGAATAGGTGTTTTCTTTATGCGCTCACAACCACCACAGATATCGGTAAACTGCTGCACATCCCCGTTGAGTATGATCAGCTGTTCCTGGCTGATCGTACCGTCCGCCTGCAATTCAAAAATCTTTGCAGAGATACTCGCCGCCACCTGGTTGGGAATGTGCTTTCCGCCATCTACTTCGATCAGCAGGCTGTTTTTTCCAAAATACTGCCGCTCCCTGAGATGCTCCTTCAATGCAAAGGCATACTTAGGGATGGCGTAATTGAAAAACTCCAGATGATCATCACCCAGTTTCAGCGACTTGATTTTAATGGCGAAGTTACGGCTAACATTGGTCAGTGAACCCAGCAGTTTCCGCCCTTCCCACCAACGGTCGTAGGAGGTATTGGTGCGAAAGACCAGCAGCATAGAGATTACAAAACCAAGAAGATTGTGCATCATCCCAATGTTCTTTACGTAGGTCGTTTCACCAAGCTTCAGATAATTAAGTTCAAAAAAAGCGATCAGCGCAGAAAAAACACCTACACTCAGCATTAGCGGCCATAACTTTCTGAAGGTATCTGCCTTGTGGAAATGAAATATAAAATTTACCCAGTCCTTTGGATTATAATTGATCATATCGATTGTTCCTTTTTAAATACTAAAAATACAAATAAGCATGGCTTAATCAGCAGGGTTTTCGTTAATCTGCCTGCTGATCTCCAGCAGTAGTTCTCCCGTGCGAAATACATCCTCAAAAGAATTATACATTGGAACAGGGCTCAGCCGGATCACATTGGGCTCACGCCAGTCGCCCAATACATTGGCTGCCATCAGCCGTTTAAATACCCGCTTCCCGTTTGCCTTTGCGATGATGGAAACCTGCGCCCCGCGATCCGCTTCTGACCGGGGTGTGATAATGGTGTAATACTCTTCAGCCAATCCTTTATTTACCTCATCAATAACATAAAACAAATAACTGGTTAAAGCTTTACTTTTACTTCTCAGGGGGCCGATAAACCCTGCTTTTTCAAACAACAGCAATGAAGCGTGATACAATGCCATAGGCATTACCTGGGTACAGCTTACCTGCCACCCATCAGCTCCCGCTTCAGGCACAAAACCAGTTTCCATTTTAAAACGCTGCTGTTCCTGGTAACCCCACCAGCCGGCAAACCTGTTCAGTGTCTTATCCTCAAAATGCTTTTCGTGAACAAAAATCGCACTGATACCTCCCGGACCCGAATTTTGGTATTTATAAGAACACCAGCAGGCAAAATCTACACCCCACTTGTGCAACTCCAGCGGTACATTACCTGCGGCATGAGCCAGGTCAAAACCCACTACAGCACCCGCAGCATGACCAGCCCTGGTAATGGCCTCCATATCATACCACTGCCCGGTAAAATAATTTACTCCGCCAAACAGCACAAGCGCTATTTCATCGGCATGATCAGCAATCGCCTTAAGAATATCTGCGGTCCTCAGTGTATATTCCCCTGGCTTTGGCGCCACTTCCAGAATTGCTTCCTTTGGGTCATAACCATGAAAACATACCTGACTTTCAATAGCATACTGATCTGAAGGAAACGCACCTGCCTCCATAATGATCCTGAACCGCTTGCCTTTTGGCTTATAAAAACTAACCATCAGCAAATGGAGATTTACAGTAAGCGTATTCATTGGGCATACCTCCTGTTCACTGGCACCAACTATAGGAGCAATCAGCTTTTTCAATTCCTTATGATAAAACATCCATGGCTCATCACCCTCAAACCAGCCTTCCACTGCCAGATGGTGCCAATTTTTCAACTGAACATCCAGTACGTAGCGTGCAGATTTAGGTTGAAGACCTAAAGAATTGCCGCACAAGTAGATAAACGGATTTTCATTCTGCTGTGGAAATAGAAATTCATTTCTAAGTGGTGCTAAGGGATCAGCAAGATCCAGGTTTTGCGCGAATAATAAGTTGTTTTCAAAATTCATCAGCCCAAACTTAGATAATTTTGAGGGCTAACACCTATGCTGTTGAAAAGAATCTTTAAGGAATATTCGGGATGATCAAAAAATTATAAATCGCTAACTGTTCGGCTTACTCACAAAGCGGTTGCCCTTAACATAATATCGCCATGGCAATAGGGCATCATCGCCGGCGTAATCTACTCCTACTCTTGGAGAAGCTATAATCTGCTCAGAATTAAAATGAATTCCACTATCTGCTATCCAGATTTCATCTCCCAAAAGATCTCTGGCATTTAATCCCTTGTCTATTCCTAAAGCTTTAGCCAGCGCGCCGGGACCAGCAGTAAGATTGGGTTTCAAGGCCGGCATATTTCTGCGGAGCAGCATGGTATCCAGTCCGGTTACGGGCTCCAGTCCGCGGATCAGTATCGCATGAGGTATTCCCTGAGGTGCGGTAACCACATTAAACAGGTGGTGGATGCCATAACAAAGATAAACGTAAGCCACTCCACCCCGCTCATACATCACCCCGGTTCTGCCGGTTAGCCTGCCTCCATAAGCATGCGATGCCCTGTCTTCTATGCCTTTGTAGGCTTCAGTCTCGACAATCGTACCACCTGTAAGTACCCCATCGACAAAGGTAAAAAGTTGCTTGCCCAACAACTGCACAGCAAGCAAATTGACATCTGCAGACTGATAAAAAGAGAAAGGGAGTTTATGCATGGATCAGTTCAATTATTTTCCTGAGGTAAATGGCATCAAGATCATCAAAATGAGACAGATATTCACTATCCACATCCAACACTCCAATCACTTCACTACCCTTAAAAACAGGAAGAACAATTTCTGATCTTGAGGCAGAGGCACAGGCAATATGACCGGGGAATTCATCTACATCAGGAACAATAATAATCTCTGCCTTTTCCCATGAAGTACCGCAAACTCCCCTGCCCTTTTTGATGCGGGTACATGCTACAGGACCCTGAAAAGGTCCAAGCACGAGTTCATCTTCTTTTACCAGATAAAATCCAACCCAAAACCATTTAAACTGTTCTTTCAGTGCTGCCGAAATATTTGCTAAATTAGCTACCAAATCAGTCTCTCCTTCAAGTAAAGCTGCCAGCTGAGGAATCAGCGAAATGTATTGCGCTTCCTTGTTACTATCTTTTAAAATCAACAGGTCTTCTGCCATTTTATTTCTATCTTTTAATCCTGCAAAAGTACGAAATTTCAGCGCAATTGCCCAGCCACTCTAATCTCATAAAACATCAGTTCAGCAAAAAACCAGTAGTATTAAAGGAATAATTATCTCTTTTTTGGTGACCGCATTTCTACTGGTATTGTACTGCTATTGGACTGGTATTGTATTGGTACTCTACTGGTCGATGCAATCAAGAAGCAGAAAAAAAGAAGATAAAAAGAAAACCGATATAGCTCAGCTTTAAGAGCAAGTCTATTTTGCTAATTCAAAATGATCTGCTGATTGCCATAAAATCAGGATGACTGCAAGCGATTGTCCTGCTTGCATTAAAATGACTAAATTTGGCTACCTGTAATTTGTCAAACTCTCTAAACAAATGAATCAAAAATGAAAAGAAAATTCCCTGTATTGTTAATAGCTATCTCCATCCTGCTGGTTCTGCTGGTTCAATCCGCCTATAAACCCTGGGAAGAAGGTATGTTCCCGCTCAGTGAAATCAATAAGCTGGATCTGAAAAAAGCAGGATTAAAGATCAGTGCCAATGACATTTATAATCCGAAAGGAACTAGTCTTATCGATGCCCTGGTAAATGTTGGCGGGTGCACTGGTTCATTTGTGTCGGCAGAAGGTTTGATCATTACCAACCATCACTGTGCGTTTAGCGCAGTTCAACTGGCCAGCACACCTGAAAATGACTACCTGACTAATGGTTTTGTGGCCCGGAATAATGAACAGGAAATTGAAGCAAAGGGGTTAACCTGTCGCATAACTGATAGTTATACGGATGTATCTGACCGGATACTAGGTTCAGTTGCACAGGTTACCGATCCTTCATCCAGGCTAAAGCTCATCAATGATGCCATAAAAAACATTGTTTTGGAAGCGGAAAAGAAAGACCCTACCATAAAGGCAGAAGTTTCTGAAATGTTTATTGGTAAGACCTATGTATTGTTTCGGTATAAAACAATACAGGATGTACGGCTGGTTTATGTACCGAACAGAAAGATCGGTGAATTTGGCGGAGAAACAGACAACTGGGTTTGGCCACGTCACACCGGTGATTTCTCTTTCATGAGGGCTTATGTAGCTCCCGATGGTTCATCAGCGAAATATGCTAAAGAAAACGTTCCATACAAGCCTAAAAAATTCCTGCGTGTAAACCCTAAGGGTACCAGCGAAGAAGATTTTGTATTTATCTTGGGTTACCCTGGAAAGACTTTTCGGCACCGGCCGGCACAATTTATTGAGTACCAGCAGAAGTTTGTTTTACCGTATGTAGCCGATCTTTATGATTTTCAAAATACTGTTATGGAGAAAACAGCAAACGGCAATAAAACCCTTGAACTGAAATTTGCTACCCGCATCAAGCGAAATGCCAACACGCTTAAAAATTACAGGGGTAAGATGCAGGGGCTGAAAGGCATAGATCTGGTTTCTCAAAAGAAAAAGGAAGATGCTGAACTTGTACAATTTATCAATAGCAATGTGGGCCTAAAAGCAAAATACAGTACGCTCATGGCAGACATCGACAATCTTTATAAAGTGATTAATAGTGACGCACAAAGGGATCTATGGCTCGCTCAAATTTATGGATCCAGTAATCTTCTTGCTGTAGCCAGAACGATCAATACTTTTAAGGCCGCATTAGATGCGCGGCCCGCTGCTCAAAAGCAGTCGTTTTTTGATGAATATCTGCCAGAACTGAAACAGACATTGGAAAACAATTATGAATCTTATGATCTTGAAACCGATAAGGTGATCTTTAAAAAGATGCTGGAAGACGCCGCTGTCTTTAACCTGACCCAAAAAGTTGATGCTGCAAGTAAGATCAGTAATCGAGGATCCGATGTAAAAACAGTTGTAGATCAGTATGTAGAAAGTATTTTTGAGATCAGCAAACTCGACAATAAAGCTTATGTATTCAATACCATATTGCTTTCACCAAAATCTATCGCTAATTATAACGATGGTATAATGTTGTTTGAAAAGGACATCAGCAGGCAGATCGCCGAACTGAAACCAGAGAAAGATCGCAGGGAGGGCATGTTAAATAAGCTTATGGGCGACTACGTAAATATCAGGGAGAAGTTTTTGCAGAAGAATTTCGTTCCGGATGCCAACAGTACGTTGCGGCTAACTTATGGGCATGTGCGTGGTTATAAACCTGCTGACGCCACTTACATGCGACCCTACACAAGTATCAGGGGTATATTAGAAAAAGGCGCTTCAGGCAAGCCAGACTTCGACTATCCGGAACAGATCAGAACACTTTGGAACGCGAAGGATTTTGGCCCTTACGTCAAGAAGAATTTAAGCGATGTGCCTGTATCTTTTCTCTACAATATGGACACTACAGGAGGCAATTCAGGTTCACCGGTAATGAATGCGATGGGCGAACTGATCGGAGTAAATTTTGACCGCGCCTACGGGGCCACCATAAATGACTATGCCTGGAATGAAATCTACAGCCGGTCTATCGGTGTAGACATCAGATACATTCTATGGGTAGCATCGAAGATAGACAAGGCCGATTTTCTGATTAAAGAAATGGGTGTGAAATTGTAATACTGAAATGAATATGTTTTTTAACTGATACCGATAAACAATGAGAATAATAGCCGAACTACCCCATCCGGAATGCAAGATCACTTTATTCAACATGAACCAGAAGTATATTGTAAAATTTGAACAGGGAACACTGGAGCAAAGTTATAAATTATCTGAACTTGACCTGGGTGGGGGGGGTGTAAATGAGATCTTTGAAATCCTTGATGAGGAATTTATAGGTACAGTTATTGAGCGTTTCAAGCTGATGCGAATCGACTTTTTAGCTGCATACAACAGGCAGCAGTATTAATTTAGATAATGACACTTAACTTACTGTTTAATAGATGTATTAATTACATTTCAAAATTATATTCTGCATTTCCTTGTATCATAATGCAGAATTGTTGCCGATTAATAAATTATAAGTTTACCAATAAATATTTACAATATCTGATTTACAATACTTTATATGATAACACCAAATAAAATATGCGTTGTTAAAATCGCCAAATATATGCCAACTCAGAATACCATCACCACATTTATACTCGAAAAATACAAAATGATTTTTGTGGCGGCGTTAGTGCTCTTATCTGTCTTTTGTTCCTGCAAGGAATCAGTATCCATATCGCGGGATGTGATCCTTACTCCTCCAGGTGCAAAGTTTATTATCCCTGTTATATCTTCTACAAATGCAGGTACCCTGATAGGTAATTTTCAGGATACGATTAGCCTCGACCAGGAAGTTCGGAACGCCACAGGTGATTTCGGTATCGCCAATCTGAGAGACTTAAAAGTTACTGCAATGCGGCTCGATCTGGATACTTTGAAGGACCATTATAGCGGTAACCTGGAGAACTTTACGATTGAAATAACCTCAGGAAATCTAAAGGATACATTAGCAATTTTAGAGAACAATTCTAACTCGAAGAATAACACCATATCAATACCAGTAAGATCTTCGACACCCAGGCTCAGGGAAATTATGAGCTCGGCCTCCTTCACTTATAAAATTACAGGAAAACTAAGAACAGCGACAACGGTACCGTTATCTGCTACGCTTACACCTACGTTTACAATAAAGCTGAGTCTCTAGAACCTATAATTTTGTTACTGCTTCCTCGCGGCTTTTTCCCAGACAACAGACTGTTGGCCTCTGAAGTATCTGAGCAAACCTGCAAGCACGGCGTAGTTCATCACGCAAAAATAATAGGGAATAAAAAGGATCTTAATACGAAGCTTCCGCTCCTCCATCAGTTTACCCAGGTATGCTGAAAGGTAAAATAAGACCTGAGCAATCACTAATAGCAGATGGAGGCCTGCAGGATCGTTCAGCGCTAGAAAAACATTGAGCAGGAACGCAATAATCATGAGCAGCGGAGTTACTGTCCATCGCAACACCCGATGGCTGATGTACTGAAAGGATAGAACCGGAAACAGGAATGGATTCAACAGCGCTTTAAGCCAGATCACAGATTGTACACCACCTGCTGCTATCCTGATCTTACGCTTCAGTTCTTCTTTAATATTTGCCGAAGTATTTTCCTGGGCATAGGCTTCAGGCTCGTAAACGATAACATATCCCTTTTCTGCAATGCGCATAGAGATCATGAAATCGTCCAAAATGGCATTGGCAGGTACGGGTTCGTAATGTTCTCTCTTTACACTGAACAGCTCCCCTGCCGCCCCAACTACAGAGTACAGTTCAGAATCCCATTCTTTGAGTTTAGATTCATATTTCCAGTAAAAGCCTTCCGCGGCTGTTGCATCTGCAGCTGCATCTATGGTTACGCGCTTCTCTCCTGCC
>DATFQH010000270.1:0-12821 GCA_035264385.1 Pedobacter sp. | reverse complement strand
GTCTTTTGCTGAATAATAATCAGGGTTACAGCTATCTTCGAGCGGATGCCCTTTGAACCTGATGATATTGGTCATGCAATGTGCAATGACGAGTTTGTCACTGGCGCTTGTAAGCGGAAGGCTGTATTCGGCCAAATTCTTCAGAGAATCCTGAGCGAAGGAACAGGAGCAGCAAAACAGCAGCAAAAACAGGAATGATTTAGGTAATTTCATCAGGAAAGCGAATTAAGGACGATGCAGGCTTGCTGACCTGCATCATCCGGAGGGTTAATTAATAGTTAGGATTCTGCTGTCCTGCAATTTTGGAGTTGGAATTGAACTCTGCCAGCGGTATCGGCCAGGAATAGCTTTTGGCTTCATTGAAGGTCAGCGGAGTAGACAGATTTCTGGCCCTGCCATAAAATGCAGCTTCCTGAGGTCCTAAGCGCCACCTGCACACATCAAACCACCAGAGTCCTTCATGAAAGAATTCTGCCCAGCGCTCGTAGCGTAATGGGCTTGTACCCAGCACAGGATCGTTAATGGCAGGGGTTGCCGCCGATAAGGAAAGATAATCTTTCGCCGAGGCTGCGTTCACCGGCAGATCGTAGGCCCTGCGTCTAACCTTATTGATGTATTCCAGTCCGGTAGCCGCATCACCGGCACCTATACTTGCTTCTGCATAAAGCAGGTACACGTCTGCGAGGCGCAGAAAATACCAGTTCCATTTGTCATAGTTAACAATATTAAGGTGGTAATCGATGGCTGCGTATTTTCTGAAGCCCCATCCATAAGTATTTGGCTCTCCGGCCAGGTAATCGGGTTTGGATACCGGCACATCCTGTCTCGGGCCGCCATCCCAGTTGATGTTCAATACATCCAGCCATGGCTGCACAAGGTTTACATACAGGCGCGGATCGGCTGTCTTATTGGTTCTCACTGCCTGCGCTTTGGCCCTGTAATCGGGATCCATGATCTTTTCAGGATTGTTAAAGCTGGCAGGTTTCCCATTATCAAACGCCGGGTTGTTCACCAGGGTATAGTAACCCAGCGGGTAACCGAAGCGGGTGATGTTCTTATCGTGCACACCCAGGTTACCACCATATCCCAATGGACGGGAGCCGGTTTCCGTGCCAGTCAGGCTAAGAATATAAGGCGACCAGATCACACCGTTCAGGGTGGTTGCATTCGGGCTGTTTCCCCATGGGCCATAATTGCCTTTATTATCGCCGTCGATATTCAGTTCAAAAAGCGATTCCTCATTGAATTCATTGGCTGTATTGCCGTTAAAGGCATCCTTATATTTTGCAAAAGGCATTAAGCTTTTTCCACTGTTGGTGATCACATCGATCAGTGTGGTTTTTGCATTGGCCCAGTCTTCGGTGAACACATATGCCTTACCTAAAAGTGCCTTCGCAGACCATTCGGTAGCTCTTCCGATCTCTGCGGCCGGCCATACTTTGTTGTCCAGCAGCGTTGCTGCGTCTTTCAGATCCTGCTTGATAAAGTCCCAGGTTTCTTTTGTAGTGGCACGGGCCTGCTGGGTAGCTTCAATGTTTTTCGGTACTTCGCGGTAAATGGGAACGCCCATTTTATTTTCATTGACACCTCCTGCCTTGATATAGGCTTCGCCAAATAAGGTTTCGATCTGAAAATAGTAGAAAGCGCGCATAAATTTCGCCTGACCCCTGATGGCGTCTATCTCTGCCTTCTGACCCGCTGTAGCGTAGTTTTGCTCGAAGAAATCGGCTGCCTCCAGTGTAATGGAACACGAGCTCGCACCAGCATACAATGCTCTCCATGCATTTTCAGATTTGCCGTTGGTGGGCGTCAGGTTATTGGCCGTCATCTCGTTCCATGCGGCATCACCGTTGTAATTGGCATCACCGGCATGGACAGAGTTTTCCAAGGCTTTGGGCATCAGTTCGAAACCATAAAGACCGGTGCTTTTTAAGTTGCCATAAGCAGGGTTTAAAATGGTATTGAGGTCGTTGATACTTTTTGGGAACGATCCGGTAGAGACCTTATCGGACGGGCCCACAATGGAAGGATCTTTCTTACATCCCGCTGCAATACCGGCAGCCAGGAGTAGAATATATATTGATTTGTTCATCTTCTTTGTTTTTATCAGGTTAGAAATTGAGATCGACTCCAAAAGAATAGATCCGGGTCTGCGGATATTGGCTCACAACATCGATTCCTCTTGCTGTTACGCCTGCGTATCCAGACGGAGAAAAGGAAGCGCCCAGTTCAGGATCGAGTCCGCTGTAATTGGTGATGGTAAAGATGTTATTGCCCATCACAAATATTCTCGCGCTTTTAACCTTAATTTTACTCGTAAGGCTGTTGGAGAAAGTATAGCCAATCTGCAGGTTTTTCAGTTTCAGGTAATCGCCGTTCTCTACGAAATAACTGTTCACAGATGAATAGTTCCCGTTTGGATCGAGTGTAAAGCTGCCGTCTGGATTGACAACGCCCAGCCTCGGTTGTTTGGTGATCCCGTTTCCGTTAAGGAATGAAGCTCCCCATACCTTTGGTGAGGTGTTTCCATCTGCGAAGGGACGCATTTCATAGGCTTTTACTCCGTTGAAAAGCTCTACTCCTGCTACACCATGAAATAAGAAAGCAGCATCAAAACCTTTGAAGTTAAGACGAATATTTGCACCGTATACCAGTTTTGGATTTGGATTGCCTATCACCTGTCTGTCTTTATCGGTGATTTCACCATCACCATTCAGGTCCTGGAAATGCAGGTCTCCGGCGTGTGCAGGAATACCGGCTACCTTTTGCTTGGCTGCGTCGGCATCGTTCTGGAAGATGCCCTGCACCTTGTATCCATAAAATGAACCAAATGGAAGTCCTTTCCTGGTAACAGTTATCGTTTGGTTAGGCATCATCTGGAAGGCTACATCGCCATTGTTATAGTAATTGTATCCGTCCAGCTTTTCAGATGAGGTTTCTGAGGTAAGTTTAGTTACTTCGTTCTTGTTCCATGCTCCGGTCAGGCTCACGTCAAAACCAAAGTCACGGATCTTTGAGCGGTAACCCAGCAAGAGTTCCATACCCCTGTTATTGACGGTACCTATATTGGTCAGGTAATCGCCTGAAATACCTGCGCTCGGTGCCAGTGGCATGGCATACAGCATGTCGTAGGTATATTTATTGTAGTATTCAAGGCTGAAATACAGCTTGTTGTTCATCAGTTCTCCATCCAGGCCGATGTTGGTTTCCTGAACGGTTTCCCAGTGCAGTTCCGGATTGGGAATGCCGCTATAGGTTACACCAGGAATAATGGTGCCGCCCGGCGCAAAGTTGGCCCCACCCGCGCTGCCATTACCCAGACCAAAATAGGTTTGATAAAGTGACAGGAATGAATAGGTTCCGATATTGCTGTTGCCCAGCTCGCCATAACTGGCTCGCAATTTCAGTGTGTTTATCGCTGGGATAGCTTCCTTAAAGAAAGATTCTTCAGAGATGTTCCATGCACCGGAAACAGAAGGAAATACACCCCTTTGCCTCTTAGGACCGAACACGGTGAAGTTCGCATCTTCCCGTACGGATGCAGAAAGGTAATACTTGCTGTTGTAATTGTAGTTCAAACGTCCGAACAGGGATTTAACAAGCGCATTGTTGTCTTTCCTGCCGGTAAAAAAATAGGTGGTATTGGCTGTGGTGATCAATGAATATTCCTTGCCCGCGTCGGCAGATACATCTGTAGCCGTTACATTGGAGTCGTTGTATCTTCCTGTGATCTGCTCGAAACCTGCGATCGCATTGATGTTGTGTTTGCCGACAGATTTGTTGTAGGTCAGGATATAATTGGTCAGGAGCGACTGGCTTTCTACAGACAACTTATTCAGGGAATTTTTACCTGCACCCACACCTCCTATTGAAAATGCGTTCTGAAAGTAATTCTGGCTTTCGTCGTAAAATGTATAGCCCACATTCGATCTAAAAGTCAGGTCCAGTGGCAGTTTTACTTCTGCATAGATATTGCCCTGAAAATTGTTTTTAAAGTTCTCTACATTCGCGTTGTCTATGGCGCCTACCGGGTGTGTCCCTGCAAATGCAAATCCATAGCCCGTTGGCGCTGTACCGTAGCTTCCGTTGCTGTTGAATACCGGAATGATCGGAATGGTGCGGAAAGGGGCATTGTGCAGCTGCGCTTCTATACCGACATTTTGCGGATTGGAAGTTGTACGGCGCGATACGGATAGCTGCTCGCCAAACTTAAGCCAGTTGCCGATCTTGAAATTGGTGTTCAGCCTTCCGCCACCTATGTCTGAATAGTTTTTGCGTGCCACCCCTTCCTGCTTGTTCAGAAAACCGGAAACCAGGTAATCGACTATGGGTGCCGCACCGGTAAATGAAAAGTTATGGTTCTGTTCCTTCGCATTTTTAAAGGTTTCGTCTATCCAGTCTGTATTGGCGAGGGTATCCAGCCGTGGAGCATTGGTAAACCTGCCCGGATTGATGATGTTCTGGAGCCTGATGTAACCGTCTTTATCCAGCAGCTCTCCTACCTTCGGTGTGGTTACACCGAACCGGTAGTTGTAGTTGAATTTAGGAGCTGCGGTAGTTCCTTTCCTGGTAGTTACCAGCACCACACCGCCTGCGGCTGATGCGCCATAAATAGAAGCTGCAGCGGCATCCTTCAATACATCCATGGTTTCAATATCCTGGATATTGATATTGCTGATGTCCGTCACCCGCACGCCGTCTACGATATATAAGGGATTTGGCTGGTTGAGTGAAGAAACCCCACGGATAATGATGGTAGGTGAAGCATCCGGTGCACCGGAGTTCTTGACGATGTTTACACCGGCAATCCGGCCCTGAAGGGCTTCTGTAGCATTGGTGATCGGTTGGTTTTTAAAGGCGTCGCCCTTTACAGAGGCCACAGATCCGGTCAGGTCCTTCCTTCTCTGTGTACCGTAACCTACAACGACAACTTCATTGAGCTGTGTATTGTCTTCAGTTAGTTTAACGTCCAGTACGGTGCCATTGGCAATGGATAGTTCTGCGCTGGCAAAACCGACCATAGAAAAAATGAGCTTGTCGGTTTGTGAATTGTTAACGGTAATGGCATAATTGCCTTGTGCATCAGCAATCTGACCTGACGATGCTCCTTTTAACTGAACAGTAACTCCGGGAATCGGCGTTCCGTTTTGGTCTGTGATCTTTCCGCTGATGGTTTTCTTCTGGGCAAATGAGGCCAGGGAAACAAGCAGAAACAAACAACAAACCCACAGGGATTTAAGTACTTGTTTTTTCATTAGTTTATATTGGTTATGGTTTTGGGTATTGCTATAGATTTTGCAGGATGATCGAAACGATATGCACCTCGGTGCCATGCCTTGTTTGTCTGGGTCTTTGGTTAGCCTCCATAATTGATAAGATTTATATTTGGGCATTCGCGCCGGCCGGGCGGCCTTTACAAATACAAATCAAAGAGAATCTAAAAATAGAGAAGTATCAATTCTCAAAAATCGAATATAAACGATATTGACGTTTTAAAAACACAACATACTGTTTAATAAGCACTTGCAAGCAAAGGGTCGATCAAAAATATAAACCAGATATCAATGAAAAGCCGGATTATGTTGTCCTTATGGAAAGGATCATCGCTTCAAAATCATCGTTGGGCACTAGTGATTTGCTCTTGATGCGCGCCTTGTAATTATAGATCGTATTCATAGAATATTCGAGTATGCTGGCAATCTTTTCCGTATCGTTAATCCCCAGCCTGATCAGGGCGAAGATCCTGAGGTCGGTATTCAGCAACTGACCTGAATTGAGCGTGACCTGATGCTCAGGAGCAAACAGGGAATTGAAGGTCTCGACAAAGGAAGGAAATAAGGTGAGGAATGCCTTATCGAAATTGACAAAAAGCTCTTCCCGTTCCTTTTTCAGGTTAATGTTGTTAACCAAACCCTGGATGTCATCAAACTTCTTAGTCACCAGCTTATTGTTTACCGATCTCTTGAACTTGTCCAGCTTGGTAATGTACTCGGTGATGAGGTTAAAATAATAACCGATGTATTCTTCCTTGATCTTATCGGCCTCATTTAGCTTATCGATGGTTTCATGAAGGGAGATATTTGCTTGTATAATGAGTTTATCGGCCTTTTTCAGTTTCTTAAGCTGCCTGGAGATGATGAACGCGAATAGAATCACCAAGGCTGCGAGCAGCGTGAGCAGCGAAGCATATATAAATAAGATCCTCCGCTGTTCTTCTACAGAGTTGATCTTTTCACTGGCTATCACCATCAGGATGGCACTAACCTGCATTTTGCGCTGGCGCGCACCGTAATAACTCGCGTCGTTCATGGCCTGGTTGATGAATGCATAAGCATTCTTTACGTCGCCCTTCCTGTGCAGAAGCTGGGCAAGGTTGAGCATGGCCGCGGCCTCTTTGGTAGAAGATTTAATGTCTGCCGTGGCGGCAACGATCAGCAGTTCAATGGCTTTGTCTTCTTTTCTGTTCTGAATGTATATGTCACTCAGTGTAGATGCCGTTACCGCCAGATGATGGCTGCTCAGCTGGTAACCGTCCATCAGCTTTTTCAGCAGAACTGATGCCCTATCCCTATCTCCCAGTTTCAGAAATTTCAGACCCAGATTGTAGGTATAATCATAGGAGGTTTTACTGGAGTACGCTATGGCCGAATCAATATATATGCTGGCTTGTTTATTGTATATCGGGGTGTAATATTTATCCTTATCGTAGTCTGCGAGATCATAATAGGTTCTGGCAATAAGGAAGTAGTATTCTCTTTTCAAACTGTCGGGAAGTATATTAACGCTTACAGTATTCAGGGAGTCTACTGTTTCCTTAAACATTCCGGAAGAAAGCAGGATAAAACCAAACTTGATCTTGCCGTCTGCTATTTTTACCGGATCTTTCAGCCGCCGGCCCTCTGCCTGCATTTTCTGCGAATAATAAAAGGCCTTGTCGTAATTGAAGGATTTGTATTCATCATACAACAAGGCATAATGGTCGTATTTTTCAGCAGCCGTTAAGCGCTCCTTAAGTGAAGCTTCCAGGTCTGCGATCCTTTTCAGTTTAACCTCATCATAGTCATTTTTCTGGGCAATACTTCGATTGAGCAAATCCATACTGCCCGTATAGTTATCCTGGGAAAAAGATAAGGATGCAAGAAATATCAGCCCGGCTGTCAGTAAAAGTGCTTTCATAATTAAACCACAATTATTGAATATACATGATTGGCTTAATAGCTACAAGCTGCATTTCTTTTTCTTTTCCTCTCAGTTTAATTGAACCCGGCGATTGTGTGGCATGTATACCAGTGACGCTAAGTTAACTACCTTTAATTTGGTCTTCGATATCAGGCACCGGATTGGTGATATCAGTGAAAATCTTTTAGACAAATTGATAGCTGAAAAATGAAAATCCCGGCTTCTTCCTGCTGAACAAACTTTTTTTTTTAAAATTTATTTAGCAGGATTGTAAAATAATTCTATCTTTGCACCCTCTTCAAAAAGAGAATGATTCCGTAGCTCAGCTGGTAGAGCATTACACTTTTAATGTAGTGGTCCTGGGTTCGAATCCCAGCGGGATCACACCAAAGACTATCAAAATGTATAAAACCCTGCAATCGCACGATTAGCAGGGTTTTTGCTTTTAGGGAATTGCCAAAATTCGCATGAATTCACAAAACTTTGGTGAGTGATTCGGTGAGTAAAGCAAAACGGTTAAAATTGGCTCACCGAATAACACATAATCAATTACTGTACAGGTTATTATAAACTGTACATCTTGTATGTTTTTAGAAGCAAAGCTACATTTGTATAACTAAAATCGAGAGATTATGAAGACCAATTTTAGCCTGCTTTTCTATCTGAAAAAGCAAAAGAACTATGTGAGTGGAAATGTGCCGATCTACATGAGGATTACCGTAGAGGGAAATCGTGCAGAGATTGCCACCAATCGAGACTGCGATCCCAAGCGATGGAACGCCAAGGGTGGCCGAGCCATCGGCTCTAAAGAAGAGACCAGGGTATTGAATACCCATCTCGACCAGCTGCAGAACGCGGTCTATTATGCGCATCAATGTGCTTTCGATATGGGTTTACCGATTACCACTGATGTTATCAAATCCAGTTATCTGGGTACATTGGAAAATTCCCATACCCTATTGGAAGCAGTTGCTGACCATAATTTTAAAATGGAGCAACTTGTTGGGAAAGATTACGTTCGTGGTACATTAAACAGATACAAGGTTCTAGAAACACACCTGAAAGTTTTTATCCGCCTGAAATATGGAGTTGTCGATATGGACATCAAAAGGATCGACCAAGCATTTCTGAACGGGCTTGACCATTATCTGAGATCGGACAAGAAAAACTCCTTTTCATCCATCCTGTAGATTTTCAACAGGAAATGGTTATCATCATGGCTATGCCATAAGCCCATGAAGGTTCCAAGATCATATGGATGAGGCGAAAATAAAAATGGTTTTCGGGGTTTGAAATAGCTGGTTTTCATAACTTTGTTGAAATATTACAAGAGATTACGTGCGAATTTCAGGAAGGTAAAGCGAAAACCATCATTTGAAAAGCAAAGTAGCCCCCGATGTAGGCTACTTTTTTTTAACTGTAAATAACTCAGTATTAGAACTACTCACATGCTACTAGTGTGTGTGCTATTGCTAGCTATCGGTTGTAGCGGTATCTTAATATACTTCTTGACTTCTTTTTGCCTGAAGTTCCATGCTAAAATCAAAATCGGTCCACTTGGTAAACCAATACTTTTCCTGCTCGATCAAAGCAATGTGATTGGTGGAAATCCCCATCAAAGTTAACAATTCTCTTTTAAATTTATACTTTACATTTTTTAGTTCTTTGATGTATTTATTAACCTTGCTAGGCTTGTTAAGCCGCGCATCCACTACTTTATTTTTAAGGTGGTCACTAACCTTATCGTTTAAAAAAGGGCAGGCTAATATGTCCATTAAAAGCATAACCAATTCTGCATTTGAAGTCCAAGATTTCAAAGATTTGGACTTGCTGAAACGCTCTTTGATGTGACTTTTAATCGATTCTTTTAATGGCTGGTATTGCTTGCTGTCTTTGATGTAAAATAACAGGACAGTCAAACTAAAGTAGTTAAGGTCATGACCGCATTTTATAATTTTATCTTTAGTCGCTTCGAAATTAAAATATGTCAAGATATTATTGATATTCAATTTATATTCCCGTCCGAGCTGAGAAAGTGCAATAAGTAAATAGAGGGTTTCAACCGGGGTATTTTTTTTAGTTTTGTTTTTCTGAAGGATCAAATAAATTTCATCTGAAATCTTTTTGAAAATGTTATGCTTATTGTTGACAAAAAAAGGTTCCAAATAATCATTTGACCGATTTTTCTTCAAAAAACCAATCATCTTATCAATGATCAAACACAATTTGATTGTTGAGTTGACTCTTGGTGAAACTGAATATAGAAAAAATGCAACATCCAATATTTCCAAGAAGCCTTTTTCGAATTGTTTTTCAATTCGCTCGTTGTAATGTTCTTTTTTAAATGATTTATGTTTGTTTACAAGTCCTTGTGTCTTTCTATCAATCACCGCTAGACTGTAGTTCATGATATCCTTATATTCGACGCCTGTCTCCTTTACAATGGATTTAAAACGGGTTATGAGGTTGTTTGAAGAAAAATAAACTGAGTATTTTTTGAGCACCAAAGCTTCATCCACTTCTGGTTCCTGACCTTTTTCTATAATCTTAAGGTTGAGATGATTATTGAAGAGATCGCTTATCTGTTGTTTGGCTAAACTTATCTCGGTTATAATTGGTTTTTCATAAGTGATTGACTTTTCTTCATTCACATGGAGTTTATATTCTTTAATGGAAAGTTTTAATGCCGCCAGAATCTGCTCTGCTTCATAATCATCATTATAGAAAACAAAATAGTCATCCACATAGCGAAAAATTTCATAATCAATCTTATGTACAATTTCTTTACCATTATGTTTTTCACCTTTTAATCTGAGGAAAATATTTAGATCAATTTGCTGAAGGATTATTTCAGAAAATATTCTCGAAAACTCAGGTCCGATCACGATTCCATTGGTTTCATTTGCATTTAACTTTTGCATTAAATCATCAAATTCTCCAGCGAATGTAACTCTCGACGGATCAATATTATCTTTTATGATTTGTTTATTGAAAATGGCCCAGGAAACTGTGTGAGAATAAATACTGTCAAAACACTTAGAGATATCAATTTTGAGCAGCTTGTTGTATTTTTTTTCACTTCTATGAAATTGGTAAGATTCAAAGAAACGATGAATATTGCTATACTTTTGGTAAGTAAAATAAGATTTAAGGTTTTCATACTCTTGTTCATCCTGTTCAACCTGTGCATGTTCTAGGCTTCCATCTTGGTTTTTTGAATGCAATAGGTCATTAAAAAACGTGAACTTTGCGATACTTGCTGGTTTTCTAATTGAAAACGGACTAATGCTGCAATAGAATAGGATTAGAGATTTGTAACGGTCGTAAAATTCTAAAATCTTTAATTGGTTATGTGGATGAATGACGCTCAGAGTTCTAAAATCAGTCTTTTTATGGTTGATTGTAAAACAGAAAGGAGAATTTCTTCCATCGCCTTTGAACAGTATGGACTCAACTTCTTTGTAGGCCTTGCAATGCTTATCACGGAAATCATCATTATGATCACATTTTTCCTTTTTAATGAGATATTTATAAAAATATCGATTGCTGAAGGTTAAGGGACCTTCATAAGGTAAGACGTCTGAAAGGACAGCCCGCTGTTTAGGGTAACTAATAGATATCTTTTGTCTCATTATAAATTTTTCCAAATGCTAAGTAGTTTGCCGTTTCTAAAGGCGACTAGGTTAAACTTCATCATTTTTTTCTCTACGAATCGCTGTTCAAATGAGATACTATCGAGTTTTCCAATTAAATATGTATTGGTCGGTTTGGTAATTCGGCCGATTTCAGTTTTTAAAAACTCATCAAGTTTTTTCAAGTCAGTAGTCGTTGAAAGGAACTCATTTGAAAAGTAAATCCCCATAAACACGTTGTCTTTTCTGCTGGTCAACCGAAAGTTGTTACTAATGAAATTTATCCGCTGTAACAGCATTCGGTTAGCTCTGGATTCGGCTCCTGCGTATTTGGCAGAATGTCGTAAATATTCATCGAAAGCAATGGAAATCTTTGAACGATATCTTTCAAACTTTTTCTCTGACATCTTGGTTATTAGCGCTAATCTTGTGGTGGTTCGTTCGATTGGATTAAGTTTATAACCCATTACAAACTGATATCCAAGATAGGTTAGCTTATAGTTAATTGTTGCCCTACGGTCTCTATTTTCTTTACGTAGATCTATTACATTAGTTTTATCTTCATTGACAACTAACTGGGTAGACTGAACGATCAGCGATTTAACTTGGTTTTTATAGGAATCGGCAGTTTTATTTTCTGTCCGACTTTCTGGAGTGAAAATAATAATAATGTCATCAACATAGCGAGCATAATAGGTAACATTTGGCGTGCGAGACATTTTTCGGTCAAAGTCCCGCATATACAATTCAGATAAATAAGCGCTGATCCCAAAGCCCCTGGGAATACCTTTCCTTACATCAGCGGATGTTTTTATCCCGTCAGCAATCAAGGTTTGCCAGTATTGG
Organism: Pedobacter sp.; assembly: GCA_035264385.1. Classification (GTDB taxonomy): domain Bacteria; phylum Bacteroidota; class Bacteroidia; order Sphingobacteriales; family Sphingobacteriaceae; genus Pedobacter. Next base: position 1,164 of record DATFQH010000270.1, on the reverse strand, counting down.
TTTAGTACATCCTTAATGATTTTTTTTGATGGATAGCTGAGTAAACTGTTCTGTTCAATTTTAGAAAGTAATTGCTCATGATGAATGCTTTCGTAAAAACTGCTGATGTCTGTTCTGACAATAACCTTAGGAAATCCATCATCTAAAAGCAGCTTAATTTGAGAAACTATATGTCGCCGATTTGCCTGTTTTACCTTGAAAGTTTTATAAACATTTCTTTGAAGCTGTTTAAGTACAAAATGATGGACGGCTAGGTTTTCATGAATGTAAAGTTGGCTTCCATGTTTTATCTTTCCCTTAATAAGTGATATTCGATAATCATTTTGATTGGCTAGTGCAGAAATTTCAGTTAACGTTTCTTCTAAAACTTCTTCTCTTCTTGATAACATATATTCTTTCGATTTTTTTAGAATATTCAAAGGCTCGAAGTCTTCAGGCGTGGGCTCAGGAATGATGCTGATTCTGAGACGCTCTGATCTGGTCAACCCATTAATATTTACAATTTCCTTTGAGATCTCTCGGGTCTTTTCAAAGATATCGTCTCCCTCAAAAAAATTGCCGTCTTCAAGATACCTGCCTCTTCTGTTTTCTATGTCGAGGATAATTCGGAAGTTTTCATAAGAAAATGATTGATCTAACATGTTAATTGCGATTAGCGATAATATTCGTTTTCCACGCAAGATCAATCCTCAAATTGAAATAAAACACTTTAGGTAATATTCTATTTAAGATTAATTGAGCGTTAACGTTTTGCAAAATATTAATTTTTAATTAGGTACCAAAATTTGTGAAATAAATGCATTCTCTTTTCAACAAATGTTTTGTTTATAAAAGCTTATGGTAGAATTTAAGAGCTCGAGCAGAATTTAATTGATATATTGTTTGCAAAATATATATAATGCGTATCTCAAAATTAACAATCAAAGGTTTCCGATCTTACAATGTAACAGGCGCAGACCTATTAATTAATGAAAATTTTTCGGCTTTTATTGGCTTAAATAGCTCAGGAAAAAGTTCTGCTTTAGAGGCTTTAAAAAAGGTTTTCGGTAGCTCATTTCCTGAAAGAGAATTACTTAGAGAAGATTTTCACGTTAGTTTAAATGAAGATAGTTTAAATGCGAAATATTTAAGCATTGAAGTCGGAGTTACTTTTGATATTGCTGA
>DATFQH010000269.1:0-16556 GCA_035264385.1 Pedobacter sp. | reverse complement strand
GTTGATGTAGAAAAGGTTCCGTTGATATTTGTAACGCCGGACGATATTGAAATGAACAGACTGCCGGTTTAACAAGATCAGGTTCATCAGAACTTTCGGGACAGGAGTAATTGATTTTCCCGAACTTAAAAGATGAGCCTGCAACATGTCTTCAACAACTTCGGATTATAATTGCGAAATAAATATATTAAATGGTAAAATTATTTGTGGTGGGCTATCCACTGGATATACAGGATGCTGAAATGATTGAAATCTTCAGTGTTCATGGCATGGTACACAGCATCGAATTGCTGACTGACAAGGTCACCCGGCATCATAAAGGGTTTGGATTTGTGGAAATGCTGGATCAGGCAGGAGCTGACCGTGCGATCAATGCCATTAACGGGATGGTGATCAGAGGCAGGAAGATTAAGGTAAAGCTGGCAGACGAAAATAGGGTTCAGCAACCAAAAGCCTTCAAGTCTAACCGCTTCCCCCCGGCCGAAGGGCAGACCGGCCAAACGGAAGAATTTAAAAGTAAACGGCCCAGGAAACTTTTATCGCATACCTTCAGAGCTGAAGAATAAGCGGAATGTGGCCGCTCATCCCAGCCATTATTTGACCAGCCTGAATATTTTTTAATGAATCAACAAACAGCTGCCCCGGCATTGGCAGCTACCAGGCAACATTTTGAGACGCTCGATGGGCTAAGAGGTGTAGCAGCGGTAGCCGTAGTTATTTTCCATTTTATGGAAATAGTTTATATATGATTCACTACCCCTTCGTATGGCTATTCATGAGTTATGTTGAACATGAAAAACCCGCTATGCAGGAAATGACGATCATTATGATACTTAGCGTCCTCTCGCTCATTGCAATCGCATATCTAATCATGAAGTTATTAGATAGCCCCATAAGAAAACGTCTACAGGCATGGTTGATCAAAGGCGAGCTGTAATCAGGAAGTAAAAAGCGCAAGAACTGCCTTAAAAATCTTTACGATTCCCAACGTGGCCAGTCCGGCGAGCAACCCAATTAAAAATTCCTTGATTACCGAAGGCATCCCTGGCATCAAATGATGGAAAAAATCAATATTGTGCGCAAAGATGCCGCCCGATACTAAAATCAAAGCGATCGTCCCGACTACACTTAACATCCTGATAATAAGGGGAAGCGATTTAACCAATAAATGACCCAACCCAGCGAATATGCCCTTGTCGCCAGAACGTTTGATCAGTTTAAAGCCCGTATCGTCCATTCTGACAATAATGGCGACAATGCCATAAACTCCTATAGTTGCTATTAACGCAACAACACTTACCGTCAAAATTTGTAGGGTTAAGCTTTTTTCCAAAACCGTTCCCAGCGCAATAATTACGATTTCTACAGAAAGGATGAAATCCGTTGTGATCGCAGACCTGATTTTTGCTTTTTCAGCAACATCACCCTTTTCAACAACTTCTGCAACCACCGCATGACCAGTTTTTCGGCGATGGAAAAAATACTCAACTATTTTTTCAACACCCTCATAAGCCAGATAAAGACCGCCCAAAATCAAAGCGATCTTAATAGCGACCGGCAAAAAGGCATTCAGCAGTAAAGCAACAGGAACAATGATAACTTTATTAACCAGCGAACCCTTTGTTATAGACCAGAGCACAGGTAACTCCCTTGAAGAGAGAAAACCCGTAGCCTTCTCCGCGTTTACCGCCAAATCATCACCCAGAATGCCCGCAGTTTTCCTGGTCGCAATTTTGGCCGTCACCGCGACGTCATCCATTAAGGCAGCTATATCATCTAAAATCGCAAAAAAACCCGAGGCCATATTATATATTTTTAATAAGCCTGCAATATCTTAAAAACCTGACATGGAAAGAAAAAACATGTTCAATTACTTTCGGCTTTTGCTCACGATCTTATAAATATCAGACCTTCTGTCTTTAAGATTCCTGACCGCACCAAAGTTGTGCAGTTCTTTCAGCAGGTCAACGTCTACATCAGCGATCAAAGTAGTTTCGGTATTTGCTGTTGCCTCGGCCTTAATTCCGCTGCTCGGGAAAGAAAAATCAGAAGGCGTAAACACTGCAGACTGTGCGTACTGAATGTCCATGTTGTGTACTTTCGGTAAATTACCAACACTACCCGCAATTGCCACATAACATTCATTTTCTATCGCCCTGGCCTGCGCACAGCTTCTTACACGGGTATAGCCGTTCTGTGTATCCGTCATAAATGGTACAAAAAGAATTTGCATACCCTGATCCGCCAAAAGGCGCGACAGTTCCGGGAACTCTACATCATAGCAAATCAATATGCCAATTTTCCCGCAATCAGTTTCATAGGTAGTAATGTGATCGCCGCCAACCATTCCCCATGCACTTTTTTCTGCCGGCGTCAGGTGTATTTTTCGGAACATCTCGTAAGAACCGTCTCTGCGGCATAGGTAGCCCACATTCTGAAGAATACCGTTTTCCAGGTAAGGCATGCTTCCGGTTATGATGTTGATGTTATAACTAATGGCATATTCGATAAACTTATCCCGCAAGGGTAAGGTGCTGTCGGCAATTTTCCTCATTGCATCGGCGCCCGTCAAATGATTATATGCAGTCATCAGCGGTGCATTAAACAATTCGGGGAACAGGATAAAATCACTCTGATAATCGCTGACCACATCCACAAAAAATTCGATCTGCTCACACAGCGATTCCATATTTGGGAACGGTCTCATTTGCCATTGTACGAGCCCAAGTCTGATGATGGACTTTTTAGAGTTGATGTGTGCCGCCTCCTCATTGTAGTAAATGTTATTCCATTCCAGTAATGAAGCAAATTCCAGCGACTGAGTGTCGCCTGGTAAATAACCCTTCAATATTTTTCTTACGTGAAAATCGTTGGCCAATTGGAAAGACAAGGTCGGATCATGTATTTCCTTGCCTTTAACCTTTTCCAGGTAAGCTTTAGGCGTAAGGTGAGCGGCGTAATCTTTGTAGTTCGGGATCCTTCCCCCCGCTATGATCGCCCGCAGGTTGTGCCTTTCACAGATTTCTTTACGTGCATCATAAAGCCGGCGTCCGATTCTCATCCCTCTGTAATCCGGATGAACAAAAAAATCAATGCCATACAAGACATCCCCCGTTTCATCATGCGTTGAAAAGGTATAATTGCCGGTGATCTGCACATAGGTATGATTGTCACCGAATTTATCGTAATCTACAATCAGCGATAATGCGCAGCCCGCTATAGCTCCGTTTACCAATATACAGATCTGCCCTTCGGGGAAGATTTCAACAAGCTGACTGATATGCCATTCTCCCCAGGACGAAGCGCCTTCCCATTCCGAATAGGCTTCGATCATGGAAGCTTTAAGCCCCAGATAATCATCCTTAGTCAATGTCCTGAGTTCTATTTTGAGATCTTCGTTCTTTATTTCCTTTTCCATTAGTATCAATTGATTATTTATTCATTTCTCATTATTGCTTCACAACGTTCAAAGATTATTATGATCAAGTTTAGCATTAAACAAAGTAACGATAACAAACTGGAGAAAGCCAGACTAACGCGAAATATAATCCAGCCCCGGCATGCATTAAAATCCATCCTTAAATAATGCTATCTTCATTGCCCAGTAGCAAATCGCTGCCAGAACTCGTCTATGAAATTCATGACACAAAATCCGGAACTTTCCGGGGCTTGTGTTTAAAAAAATAGATATAAATTTAATTATCTGTGTATTTGTAATGAAAAAATTGTTTTAAATAGCTTGATGGTCCGTTTAAAGAAAATAAATAAACAGAATGTTGCTTCTAACTAAATCATGAGGAACTAAATTAAACCTTACAGGGACATGAACCATACATGAACCATACCTAAGCCGTACATAAGCCATATATAACCGCATTCAGTTGGCTTATATATGACCAATTCAAGAAGTAAGAATCTTATTTTCTGCTGTATTCAATTGAACATCCCTTTAATTGGTGTTTTAAATTCCTTTAGTGCCTCGTATTGATGAAGTTAGCCCACCTTGTTATACCGGTTTCTATATTCCAGAGGAGACAAACCTGTAATTCTCCTGAACACCTCGCGAAATGCTTTTAAGTCTGAATAGCCAACCTCATACATCACTTCATGGATAGACTTTCGTGTCGTCTCAAAAGCGCGCTTAGCAGATTCGATCTTTACCCGCTGGAAATATTCCAAGGGAGTATTTCCGGTTGCTTTAATGAATCTTCTGTCAAAATTTCTACGTCCGATGGCAAACCTGGACGAGAGCTGTTCAAATGAAATTTTTTCGGCGGTCCGTTCTTCAATATAAGACTGAGCTGCCTTAATCATGTCATCATCATGCTGCTTCTGGCCTTTGAAAATCATAAACGAGGCCTGACTATGCCGGTCCATTTCGATCTGGAAGACCTTTGAACAAAAAATAGCCGTAGGTCTGTCGAAATGCTTTTCTACCAGATAGAGGATCAGGTTCAAAAATGAGTAGGCTCCGCCATTGGTATAGATCCCGTTTTCCTCTATGATAAGTTTATCGGATTGCAGGTTAACGTTTGGGAACCGCTTTCGCAACTCGTCTGAGGCTGCCCAGTGCGTGGAACAGCTTTTGCCGTCGAGAATGCCGGCCGCAGCCAGCAAAAATGCACCGGTACAGATGCTCGCTATTTCAGCTCCGTTCTTATACTGCGCTGCCAGCCATTCAATGAGCCCGGCATTTCCTGCTATGGCTGCATCGTAGGCGTGATTTAGTGAAGGGACAATGATCAGGTCAGTTCTGTTGACCATGGAAATGGTCGTATGCGGTCTGACACTAAACAACCCGCCATAGAAATCGGTTGTTGACGAAGTTCCGGCCAGTTCGATCTTAAAACGGTCGACCCCTTCAATCTCTTTCCAGTAAGCATTTGCCCTGGTAAATATTTTATAGGCACCGACGATACTGCTTAGGTTGTTCTCTCCTGCCGGAACGAGAATGGTTAGCTGTTTCATGCATTATGGTTTTAGGTAAATATAGCAGGTAATGTTGTCTAAATCAACCCGCCATAATGTCCATATCGCCCATTGGTGTTGTTGGTTGGGGATGCTAGCTTTACTTTATGAAAAGCATTCAGATTCTTTTTGCCCTGCTGGTTTGCTTAAGCTCATGTGCAACGCAAGCTCAAAATATTGAACCGCTTCAAATAAATTTAAAAACACAGAATATGAGGACAACGCAGGATTACACCATTTCTTTTTTGGTTTCACAAACACCAAAAGAGGTTTTTCGGGCAGTAAATGATGTCAGGGGCTGGTGGTCGGAGCAAATTGAGGGCCGGACCGACCAGTTGAATGAAGTGTTTAACTATCATTACCAGGATGTTCACCGGAGCAGAATGAAAATCATAGAATTTATTCCAGACAAAAAAGTAGTCTGGCTGGTAGAAGATAATTACTTCAATTTTATCAAAGACCAATCGGAATGGAAGAATACAAAAATCAGTTTTGAGATGGTCGGAAAGGCCGATCAGACTGAACTCGTTTTTACCCATATCGGCCTGGTTCCTGCCGATGAATGTTATGACATCTGCTCGGATGCCTGGGGGAATTATATCGGAGGCAGTCTTAAGGATTTAATCACAAAGGGCAAGGGAAATCCTAACCCTTATCAGGCGGCAATAGATAGTGCAGGCAAGAAGAAAGATGCAGACGGGGAGATGACCAGCTATTCCGCCACCTTTTTGATCGATAAATCTCCTGCCACGGTATTTAATGCCATTGGAGAAGTCAGCAAATGGTGGTCTCCGGATTTCACAGGCACATCAAAATCTACCGGCGATGCGTTTGAAGTCAACTTCGGAGATATTCATTATTCTAAACATCAGGTTGTCGAATCGATACCCTTTAAAAGAATCATTTGGTTAGTAACCGACAGTAAACTTAGCTTTTTGAAGGATCAGAAAGAATGGACGGGAACTAAGAATATTTTTGAAATCACAACTGAAAGCGGTAAGACCAGGCTAACGTTTACGCATCAGGGTCTTCAGCCACAGCTGGAGTGTTTTAAGGACTGCACCCGGGGCTGGCAGCGATATATCGACGGGAGCTTATTGCCTTATATTTTAACTGGCAAAGGGAGCCCGGGTTTGTAAGGATTAAAAAATTTGCGGGATCGTGCCAGAATACGTTGATTTGTATCATGGACAATGACTTGAAACAACTAAAAGGTCTTGTGGATGCTGTAATGCCCCTGCCGGAAGCAGACTGGCTTGAATTTGCCGTCTTATGGAAACCATTCTCTGCACGGCGTAAGGAAACCCTGACTGCCATGGGTGAACCCGAAAAGTACTTGTATTTTGTGCTTGAAGGTGTTCAAAGGGTTTTCTTGCTGGATGAATCGGGCCGGGAAGCTACGCTGATCTTTACGTATGCGCCTTCATTTGGCGGCGTGCTGGATGCAATGCTCGCCAGGCAACCTTCCCGCTACTGTTATGAGACGTTGTCTGCCTCCAGGTTTATTCGTGCGCCCTATTCGGAGATCAAATTGCTTGCAGATCGCAAGAAGGCGATGGCTGATTTTATGCATGTTTCTTTAACTGCTGCCCTGAGCGGGCTGCTGATCCGTATGGCTGAGCTGCAATGTTTCAGCTCGGAAGAAAAGTTCCGTTCGCTGCTTAGCCGCAGCCCGCATATTCTTCAGCATGTGCCCAATAAATACCTGGCCAATTATCTGGGGATTGATCCGACCAATTTTAGTAAGCTGATCAATAGAATGCTGATTTGAAAATGATGGTAAATACCAAGACCGATTTGTGGACTTTGATGCAACTTGCACCAAAATTAGAAATATGAATGCGGTCAGTGCGAACAAACTTTTAAATACCTTGGAGCTGCGGGTGGATGATCACTTGCAGAAAGCCATTGCTATATACCAGAACCTTTCAGATGTTCATCTCAATCAACCTGCTGCCGGGGGTGGATGGAGCATTGCAAGTTGCCTGGAACACCTGAACAGTTACGGGGATTATTATCTGGGAGAAATTAGCCGTGCAATCCAAAAATATGCTGGCGAGCCCGGGACCACAGCCCGGCGGGGATGGCTGGGCAATTATTTTATCCAGATGATGGATCCTGATTTATCTGTTAAGAAGTATAAGGCATTTAAGGGACATTTTCCGGCTGAGCATTTAGACGGGCACCTGGTGGTTACCCGATTTATCGAACAGCAGCATGAACTGCTTGATCTGTTGCGCCGGGCTGCAGGCGCGGATTTAAACAGGATCAGCATCCCGATATCACTGACCAGGTTTGTGCGACTGAAAATGGGCGATACTTTTGAGTTTATCATTATGCACAATGAACGTCATATCCGGCAGGCCGACCGGAATCTGAACGGGGTTACAGGGCGCGGACTCCTGTAAACATGTCTGTGTTTGGCCATATTTTAGCCAACTGGTATCAACCGGCGATTAATTTATGATTGTTACTAAATTTTTTGACGATGTTATTTTATTATTTATTGGCTGCCGCGATTGTCTGGCTTGGTATTACCATTTTTCTGTTGGCCAATACCCGCAGGATTCTTTTTTTGCGAAATCAGCCGCTGGCTAAGGTGTTTCCGGAAATAGCTATAGTGATTGCTGTGCGTAATGAAGAGGACGATCTGGCAGACGCGCTGGAAAGCGTCTGTAACCTGGATTATCCGAATTATCGGGTGATCGCGATCAATGACCGGTCTACTGACCAGACGCCTGTTATACTCGAGCGTTATGCCGGTCAGTATCCCTTTTTGCATATTCATCACATTAAAGAGCTTCCCCAGGGATGGCTGGGTAAAAATCATGCCTTGCAGCAAGGGTACCTTCAGAGTGATTCCGAATGGTTACTTTTTACTGATGCAGATATTGTTTATCAAAAGGATGCCCTAAGTCGTGCTATCGGATATGTTACCCGGCATCATCTTGATCATTTGACAATCTTCCCAGAAATTAGATCACGTTCATTGCTATTGAGAGGAATTTTACAAACTTTTGCGATCATGCTTGAAATCAGGTTGCGGCCTTGGGAGGCCCCTAATCCTGCCTCTGATGCGTATATGGGAATAGGGGCATTTAACCTGGTAAGGCGCAGCGCCTACCAGAGGGCCGGCACTCATTTAAGGATCCCGCTCAGGCCTGATGATGATTTACAGTTGGGCAGGCTCCTCAAAAGCACCGGATCGCGGCAAGATGTTTTATATGGAGAGGATAAAATCAGTCTGGAATGGTATACGAGCGTAAATGGATTTATCCGGGGTCTGATGAAGAACATGTTTTCGGTATCCGAATATCAGTTATCTAAAGCTCTTGTTGCGGCGATCGGTACCTTCTTTGTGTTTTGTTTTCCGGTTCCTGCTGCGCTGTTTTCGGGCAGCATTTACTGTATGCTCGCAGGTGGGTCTATTGTTGTTTTGCAATGGCTGTTGTTGTTGTTTAAGCCAGCAAGAAGGCACTGGTGGGATTTTTTACTGATGCCTTATGCCGGTGGGATCATGACTTATATTATTCTGAAGGCGACTTACAAGACTTTATCAGAGAACGGAATTTCCTGGCGTGACAGTTTTTATTCACTGGATGAATTGAAAAAGGGCGAATAAAGTAGCCTGTTCAATACAGTCTCGCCAGGTCCCCGGCTTTTTTGAACGGATGCGGTCTGCAGACGGCGGGGCAAAGGGGGGGCGACGCTTTACAGGATCCTGGTAGTTCTTACCGGAGATATCGGTAAGGAGATTAATGGCTGTCAGGTGGCTGCTGGTTCCAGTCGGTTAACAGCACCGCAAGGCCAGCGATTGCGGTAAAGCTGAGGTTAAAGATCAGTTCCTTTCTGCTGCGCCGAAATGGCTTGAATAAACTTTGCAGCGCGAATTGGCCAACGTTGAAAAGGTCAATTTTTCTGTGCATTGAAAATGGGATCAGACCTTTTATTGCAAGCGGTTGTTGGCTAAGTGCAACATATGGCAGGAGCACCAGAGCTTCGGCGGCATAGATTCTTTTTGCTTTTTTATTCATACCCAACAGGTGTGGTAACAGCAGTAGGCTCCCCACCAGGGCATAGTCCATCAATGCATGACCTTTTGCCGATAGCGGCTTTCGGATGGTTTGTTTTTGACTTTGATCAGGCCCGCCGTTATTTACCTTCACTACTGCCGGAGTTCCTTGTCTGTCATCTGTCGGGGCTGGGTTTTCCTTTGCCTTATTTTTCATTTTTTCAAGCTGATCAGTGTTTCTTGCCCCCGAAATGATGTTTTGGTCGTCTTCCCGGATTTCTTTTTCGGGGCTGTTCGGCAGGCGTTGGTTGTGTGTGTTTTCCATGATCGCAGGGTTATTGTCCGTTGTTTTGATTGTTGGTGCCGAGGGCATTTGCCTGTTGCTGGCTGATGTCTTTTTCGATGTCTCCTTCCTGAAGGTTGTCTGATTTTTGCTGATCGCTGTCGCTGTTGCTTAGCTCAGTTTCACCCTGGCCTTCCTCAGAGATGTCATCTCCCAGAGGATCTTCGTTGCCACGATCGAAATTAGTTGTGCCCGGGGCGGCATCTCCGATTCCGACTCCGGAGTTTTGTTCGCTGTTTTCTGCGCTTTCGTCGGTGAGGTCGGGGCTGTCGGTTCCTTCACTTTTACTGATGGGGCCGTCGGAAGCTAGAGACGTCTGATCCTCATTGGCATCGATGCCGACTGTTTGATTGTTTCCGTTCTGAGTTTGCTGTTGCTCCGGAAGTGGTTCGGTAGCTTGATCGTTGTTTTCCATGAGTGTAGATTTATATAGAGAAAACCAGTTTCACGCCGTGTCGGTTTTCCCTTTTATCGAAGCAAAAGGGGCCATTTATACTGGTTTTTTATGCGGTAAATACCCGATGTCAAATTTTTTCAGGTGCTGAGATAATAAAGAAGGGTGCAAGGCGTATAAGATATCGAGAGCGTTAATTTAGATGAGCGGGGAAGGATCGGTATGATCGTTCTCCGCTTTTTTTTAGACTGATTTTCGTGATGCGGCTGATTTTGTGCCGATGCTACGCCCTAGCGTGTTGTAAACGAGTGTTAGGCGTGTAAAATGGCAGGGATCGTTAAATGAATTTTTGACATTCTCGGCTGAAATAATTTCAGGGATTATGAAAATTTTGCAGTTTTCAAGACATAGTTGTGGTCGAAAAAGTTGTTTTTTGTGGTTTGGCATTTTTCTGGATGGAGGTTACCCGAACGTCAAGTTCAGCGTTTAATTAATTGTAAGTTTTAATCATTAAATCAATTTAAGGAGGAAAGACCTATGACACTGGTTAAATTTAATCCAAGCAACAACAAGAAAAACGGCCTGATGCCAGGCTTCAATGATGTGTTTGATTCTATCTTCAACGACACATTTTTCTCGGACCGTATGATGAGCCGTGTTCCAGCGGCCAACATTAGTGAAAGTAAAGATCATTACCATGTAGAGCTGGCTGCACCTGGTCTGAAAAAAGAAGATTTTAAGCTTTCATTGGAAAGGGATGTCCTGAGCATTTCAGTGGAGCAATCTCTGAGGAATGATTCACAGGAGCGTAACTTCAATAAGCGTGAATTCAGCTACAGTTCTTTTGTGCGTTCATTCACACTTCCGGAATCTGCAGATCAAAATGGCATCGAGGCCAGATATGAGAATGGTGTGTTGTGCATAGATATCGCGAAGCGTGAGGAGGCTAAGATGCAAAGCCGCCAGATTGAAATTAAGTAAATTATGACCTTTTTTAAATGAAGGTAAAGCCGTCCGATCTGGGCGGCTTTTTTTTTTAAGGTCATATAAAACTTTGGCGTATCACACTCTTTTCGGTTCCGGGAATACTGCTCATGGCTGGCACTGATTTGTAAATTTTCAATGGGATGGCCGTTCCAGGGAACAGCCATTCTATTGTGCGTTGAAAGCTTAATACGTTTCAGGCTGCTGATCTCCTTTGAGGTCGCTAACTGCTGTCTTTGCTTTTTCCAGCCACTCGGGTGCCTGTTCTTTGATTTCATCAAATTTAGAAACACCGAAGGCGTCTTTCTTAGTTAAGTATTTGATGGCTTCGTAAATGGCGATGCCAACAACTGCATTTTTTATAAATCCCATATTGCTTTTTTTTGAGTTAACACCTGGCAGAAGTAATTGTTTAACTAAACTTACCTATGCGGGTATTGATATGATGACTGCAATAGCAAAGGATACTTTCCTGTTAGGGTCTGGTTTGTGGCTAATAGCTGATTAATTTTCATTGCTGCCAAATGGGCGAACAGCACCAGCGGAACGATAAAATGGTGGAAGCCAGCTGAACGTGAAATTCAGGATCGCGATGTTTGGCTGCTCAAATCCAAATTGCCGGAATCGGGAAGGTGCAGAGAGTACCCCGTTAAATACGATGTTTAACAGCAGACAAATATATGCTATCGTTAAGTCTTTTGGCAGGCCATCGCTGTAAACAAAAAGGTTTAAGAAATGTTAAAATAAAAAAAGGAGGAATTATGCCCTGGTATAATGGAGATTATCCGCCATCTTATAAAAATCAGCCTAAATATCTGCGTGATAAGGCTATTGAAATTGCCAATGAAATTTTGCAGGAAAGTGGTGATGAAGGATTGGCTATAGCTACCGGTTTGAAAAAAGCGCGTGAATACTTTGATGAGCACCCTAAGGAAAAAGGAAATGCCCCTGATGACTGATGAAAGGTTCTGCCTTTGGCTGGAAGAAAAGGGAAAGCCCCTTATGATCCCAGTGGTCTTTCAATACAATTCCTTCGGTATTTTCCAGTAAGCGCCGGGCGTAGCGTTCACCTTTGATCCTGCCATTGACATCTTTCTCTCCTATAAACAGCAGAATGGCCCTGCCCATTGGATCGGTCTTAAACGCGAGATCATATCGTTTGAACTTCATCTGTATCATGGTGTCTGGCTGGTAAATTTTACTCAAAATTTTCAAAATGGGTTCTTTCAGCATGTTCAGGGTCTTGTTTTTTAGCTTAACAAGGATTAAATGCCGTTGGTTTTGACCAAATCAGGAGAATTAGCCCTTGTTAGATTATTGATGAGAATTTGCGAACCACTTCATGTTTGAGTTGTTATCAGTCAGCGACGAAAATCGATATTCAAGGCGGCCGCTTTGGTATCACATACGATTACAGATTTATATTACATGCTTATGAAACCATTTTATTTCACAATCAGCGATAGCATTCAAGTGATGGTCATTCCTGATGCGGATGCGCACATGGATGGTCATCCGGTGCTTACCTACAGCTATACGATTTATAGCGTGTCGCCAGGAGCACCAAAATCTGAAACGGTAAATACAGATGCGTTGTTAACGCCTGATAAAAGAAAAAATCCCGATTATCTGGGTACGATTTTCTTCGATCAGCCTTATAAAGCCTTCACATATACTTGCGACGGTATCAATGAACTTAACGGCGATCAGGTTCAGGACATTATCGAAAGAATTACACTTTATCGAACGCATCAGTCTTTATGGAGGCTTTGATACTGTGCGGTTTATGATGTTCAGGGACGAGTAGTCGTGAAAGATTTAAACAACACGAGCATACTGTGAAACGAAAATGAAATTGTAAAAACCATCCCCACGCTGTGGTGTTAATCGGGAAAGTGCTGTAGTGAGCACCCTTACCAATATAAATCTAACCAATATGAGCAAAAAAAATCTACCTAAATCATTTTTTTGGCTTGTCACAGTTATCCTGGCTGGCATGGCTTGCGATGCGTATTCCGCTCCTCTGGGCAACTACGGAAACTACGACAGTCAAATGATCGTAACGGGCAAAGTGTCCGATGGGTCCGGCCAGCCACTTCCAGGAGTGAGTGTCCGTTTAAAAGGAACCAATACCGGAGGGGTAACTAACGCATCAGGTGTTTATTCCTTAACAGTTCCTGAAGGTACCGGGACACTTGTATTTTCTTTTGTAGGATACGCCACTCAGGAAATACCGGTCAGCAATAGAACAGAGATCAATGTCACATTGGTTGACGATGCCCAAAGTCTGGAAGGAGTTGTGGTGATTGGTTACCAAACAGTTCGGAAAAGAGACCTTACCGGCTCAGTCGGCGTCGTGAGCACCGAGAATACCGAACGCATCGTAGCGAGGTCTGTACCGGAAGCATTACAGGGCTTATCTCCTGGGGTGACTGTTAGGAACGGCGGGGCCCCGGGCCAGGAGGCGGTCGTTAACATTCGGGGACTGAGCACTTTTTATGGCAACGCAAGCCCGCTATACATCATCGACGGAATGTACGCCGACCCAAATACCACCATCAATCCTAACGATGTGGAAAGCATGCAGGTGTTGAAGGATGCTTCTGCAGCGGCGATTTACGGTTCCCGGGCAGCAAACGGCGTAATCATTATCACAACAAAAAAAGGTCGTGAGGGCGGACCAAAGATTGAAGCCAGCAGTAGGGTGAGTATTGCCAATCTGCCAAAACGGTATGAAATGATGGATGCCCGGCAATATGTGACGACCAATACAAGCGCCTATCAGGCCAGTGGTTTCCCAATCCAGCCAGCAGTGGCGGCTTACAATGGATTTGTAAACACGAACTGGGCCGACGAGCTGTTGCGCACGGGTTTAGTACAGGACTATAACGCGACCATATCAGGGGGGAGCGCTAATGCTAACTACCTTATTTCGGCGGGCTATTTCGATGATAAAGGCACATTACTGGCTCGGGACTTTGATAGAAAGTCGTTTCGGGTCAATACCGAAACCAAAAGAGGCAAATTTAAGCTGGGAGAAAATTTATCGATTACCAGTTCGAATAACAGAACCCCACAGCTTGGGGGTGATTTCGCGGGCAATCCGTTTTATGACATGTTTGCAAGCGTCCCGATTATACCTGTACGAAGTGATGACCTGATCAGCTCCGGCAACCCCGGCGGATGGGGTTATGGTTCGGCTGGTGCCGTCAACACCTACGCACGGAATCAGGTGGCACTGGCCAACATTACTTCCGTCAACAGTAACTTCAATAAACTACTGGGAAACGCTTTCCTCGACTTTGAGATCCTGACAGGGCTGACCTACCGTTTCAATGCGGGTTTAGAGACAAGTTTTGACAGAACTAAAAATATCCGCAGGGAGGGCTCCTGGTATCAGAATCAAAGTCCTGAAGTAAGCCGACTTACTGATAACAGATCACAATTCTTAAGTTACCTATTTGAACATACGGTAAACTTTAACAAAGATTTTGGCAAACATAGTTTTAATGGTGTGGTCGGTTATACCGAACAGACCGTGCAGACGGAAAATGCGTTAGGCGGCCGCCTAAATCTGGCCCAGTTTGGAGGAAACTATTTTACAACCATCAATTCTGCAACGGGTGCGATGAGTTCATCCGGCGAACTGAGAAGGCACTTGATCAATTCCTTTCTGGGCCGTATCAACTACAACTATGCAGACCGTTACCTGGCAACATTCACCTTTCGGTCTGACAAGGATTCCCGCTTCTCGCCACGCTACCGAACGGGTAATTTTCCTTCTGCTGCCCTGGCATGGCGATTGTCTAATGAGGACTTTTTTAACATCAGCTGGATTTCAGATCTGAAATTGAGAGGCTCTTACGGCATCCTGGGTAGCGCAAATCTGGGCGCTTACGAGTTTACCGGCTTCCTGAACCAGGCTCCTTCGGCAGTTTTCGGCACGGGACAGGCCGTTGTGAACGGCGCCACACAGGCTAAACTGGTCTCAGAAAGTCTGCGCTGGGAAGAGAAAAGAACGACCAACCTGGGTTTTGATGCTGGCTTTCTCGAAAACCGCCTAACGGCTAGCTTTGAGGCGTTCAGAGCAGTTTCTAAGGATGTACTTGTTGGCCAGCCGCTGCCCTTTTACCTCGGGAATCTATTAGGTGACCCGCTGGTGAACATCGGCTCTATCGAAAATAAGGGACTGGAGCTGGAGGTGGCGTACCGACCGGCATCAACCGGAAATTTCAAATGGAATATTGCTGCCAACTTCAGCGTTATTCGTAATAAAGTTTTAGAACTCGGCAGTTTAGGTATCGATGAGGAGACCGGTGAGCAGCGATCATATATTGCTTCAGGCAATACGCGTACTCAAATTGGGAGGGCAGTCGGCGAATACTACGTATTGCGCACTGATGGTATCTTTCAAAATCAAGCGGAGATAAATGCCCATCGTGCTCAGGCTGCGTATGCCAAACCGGGCGACATCCGATATGTGAACTATGTTAATGGCGGCACAGATGACGACATTAACGACAGAGACCGTGTATTTGCCGGTTCGCCCTGGCCAAAATTTACCAGTGGTCTGCAATTCAATTCCAGCTATAAAAACTTCAGTTTGTCGCTTCAGTTGTATGGGTCGTTCGGCCAGAAGTTATATAATGATGTGCTGAGGGAGTTGGATAGCTACGGTTATTCCAATTATAGAACAGATGTGAATCCCTGGACACCTTCAAATACCAATACGACATTCCCGAGACTGGGTGTAGCTTATGCGGTAAACGGTGTACCTGCCGATCGTGGCATCACCTCCAATACCAGAGGAAACAGTGACCGCTGGATTGAAGACGGATCCTTCCTGCGTCTGCGTAATGTGGAGTTTGCATACACCTTACCGGATAAAGCGTTCTCGAGGATTGGGATCACCAATGCCAGGGTATTTTTGAGTGCTCAAAATTTGTTCACAATTACCGGTTATAGTGGTTTGGATCCGGACGTTGTAGGTGCGAACGTCAACCTTGAACCTGGTGTGGACAATGGGAATTACCCTTCATCCAGAATCGTATCATTTGGTTTAGGGTTTGGTTTTTGAAATTAATTAAAGAAATTATGAAACGAATTATTAATATAATCATATTCTCCCTGATCATTTTAGCTGGATGTAAGCGCGACTTTGATGAAGTGAACCCAAACGCACCAACCATTGCGTCATTTTGGAAAACAAGCGATGATGCAGTGAAAGGAGTCAACGCAGTCTATGGCACATTTTATCGCACAGCGGGTTTGTATTCTCGCTGGATTTATTATCATGGTACCTTGAAATCCGATGAGGGATTCGGTTCCGGAGGTGACGGTGGTTTGAACAACCTTGTCAGCTTTAATCAAACGGATTATAACTTGCCATTAACAGCTATTACCTGGGAGACGCTTTATGTTGGCGTTTTCCGGGCCAACCAGGTCATTGCATACGTTCCGGATATTGAAATGGACCCTGTTTTGCGAAGCCGGGTCATTGCCGAGGCTAAATTTCTGCGTGCGCTTTTCTATTTCAATCTGACTTTATATTATGGGCGACCACCTATTATGCTTAGTCCTTCTCAACCGGAAGATGTGCCCCGGAATGCCACTACCGCTGAAGCTTATGCTCAGGTAGCGAAGGACCTGAACGAGGCCATACGGGATTTGCCGGCCAGCTATCCGGAGGCCGAAGTGGGGCGGGCAACCAAAGGTGCAGCATACGCGCTGCTCGGCAAAACGTATTTGCAACAGCGCATGTATGCACAAGCAGCTGATGCATTCGCCTGGCTGGTTACCGGCCCCGGAGCTTCTATCTATTCACTGGTGGACAATTATCGCGACAATTTCCTGGT
>DATFQH010000268.1:0-5585 GCA_035264385.1 Pedobacter sp. | reverse complement strand
CCATCAGCATAGAGGGTTTGCGTAAAGGAAATAAGTATAGCCTGATGGTTGTTATAAGGGAAAGACCGAAAATGAGCGATCATCCTGCGGAAAGTTTTGAAGGGGGGAAGAGTGTGATCCTTGATGGATTTAAGGCGGTATTCGCGCATGATGCGGTCATCAGACCGGAAGAATGCGGAGGGCCGGTGTTTGATGCGGATGGTAGATTTTACGGGATAAATATTGCCAGATTTAGCCGGACAAGTACGGTGGCAATGCCTAAGGCTGAGGTCTATAAATTTATTGCCTCGGCTATATAATTGATTATTTTCTATAAGTTTGCAAATTAACAAAAGCCTTTTAGAGCGCACATGGATATTTCTGTTGTAATCCCATTATTTAATGAAGATGAATCACTGCCCGAGCTGACTGCCTGGATAGCCAAGGTGATGCAGGAGCATAAGTTTAGTTATGAACTGGTTTTTGTGGATGATGGGAGTACCGATAATTCCTGGGCTGTGATTGAGGATTTGAAAAGGAAGTTTCCTGCGGTTCGCGGAATTAAGTTCAGAAGGAATTACGGGAAGTCGGCGGCGCTGAACGTAGCTTTTGAGGCTGCGCAGGGAGATGTGATCATTACAATGGATGCTGATCTGCAGGATAGCCCCGATGAGATTCCTGAGCTGTACAGAAGGATAAGGGAGGAGAAATTTGACCTGATATCGGGCTGGAAGAAGAAGCGTTATGATCCGATTACCAAGACCATTCCGACCAAGCTGTTTAATGCGGCAACAAGGGCAATGTCGGGGATACAATTGAACGATTTCAATTGCGGACTGAAGGCCTACCGTAAGGATGTGATCAAAACGATAGAAGTTTATGGCGAGATGCACCGCTACATACCGGTTATTGCGAAGTGGGCCGGCTTTAAGAAAATCGGCGAGCAGGTGGTGGAACACAGAGCCAGAAAGTATGGGGTGACCAAGTTTGGGCTGAGCCGTTTTGTAAATGGTTTCCTGGATCTGCTGTCTATATTTTTTGTAGGTAAGTTTGGCAAAAGACCAATGCATTTTTTTGGTTCACTGGGTGTACTTAGCTTTGTGGTGGGAACAGTGATGGCGCTATGGCTGATTTTTGTGAAGTTGTATCATATTTCCATGAACATTCCCTACAAAAGGGACATTACAGATCAGCCTTTATTTTACATTGCGCTGGTAGCCATAATTGTTGGTTCACAGTTGTTTCTGACAGGGTTCGTGGCAGAACTGGTAACCCGTAATGCACCTGAGCGTAACAACTACCTGATTGAAAAGGAGACTGCTTAATCTATGTTTTTTTCGATAATTATTCCGCTGTATAATCGTCCGCAGGAGATAGATGAGCTGCTGCATACCCTGACCAAACAAAGTTATCTGCAATTTGAGGTATTGGTGATAGAGGATGGTTCGGTCAATGACGCAAAGAAGATTGTAGAAAAGTACAGCAATTTGCTGGATATTAAATATTTTGTGAAACCCAATTCCGGACAGGGTTTTAGCCGGAACTTTGGTTTTGAAAAGGCCAGGGGTGATTACTTTGTAATCTTTGATTCTGACTGTCTGATTCCCGCGGATTACCTGGAAGTGGTGAGTGATTATCTGTATGAGCATAAACTGGATGCCTATGGTGGCCCGGACGCTGCGCATGATAGTTTTACCCCGGTTCAAAAGGCGATCAGCTATGCGATGACTTCGCCGTTTACTACAGGTGGTATAAGGGGAAATAAGAAACATGTCGGACAGTTTCATCCGAGGAGCTTTAACATGGGGGTTTCCAGGGCGGTATGGGAAAAGGTTGGCGGCTTTATTCTGACCAGGCTTGGGGAGGATATTGAATACAGCATCAGAATTCACGAAGCGGGATTTAAAATCGGATTGATTCCTGACGCTAAGGTATTTCACAAGCGTCGCACGAGTTTTATGCAGTTTTATAAGCAACTGCACTTCTTTGGAAGGGCAAGGATCAATGTTTATAAACATTTCCCTGCTGAGCTTAAACTGATCCATTTCTTTCCTGCTGTGTTTACCTGCGGGTTTATTACTGCTATATTGATTAATATATGCTACCCGCCATTGGCATTTGTGTGTAACTTTTTGATACTGGTATACTTTATGTTGATATTTTTTCATTCCTGGCAGGTCAACAAGTCATTAAAAGTTGCATTTTTGAGCATAATTGCTGCGTTCATACAATTGACCGCTTATGGTCTGGGTTTTATGCAGGATTTTATTAAGAGAGTAGTATTTAGACAACAATGATAGAGTTTTTAAAGGAAAGTACTTTTACCGTTAATGAAGTGATTGGCAAGGCCTGGATGCTGACCAAAAAGCATTATTTTTCCATTGCCACGCTTTGCTTTCTGATGTTTATTACTTCCAATGCTTCGGGTTTGATGGCCTTCTTTTTAAAGGATGTGAGCAAAGGGCTGAATTTTCTGATGGCCTTTATATTTATATTGTTTTACTTTACCATCAATCTGTCACTGTTCAAGTACATTTTTCATCTGCTGGATGATGAGGAGCATGATGTGAGTATTGTAAGCACCATACCAACCAGGTTGCAGATTATCAGGTTCCTGGTGGCGACCCTGTATTTTATGCTTTGCATAGTGGGTGTTTATACGATTGTAATGATAATTGGCTTTCCCTTTGTATTGGCCGGAATTGAAATAGATAAGGTTTCGAATGTAGCGGTTCCTGTTGGTTTAGTTGCGATCTTCATCACCTGGATCAGGATCTCTTTTTTCCCTTTCTTTATCATCGATAAAAATATGGGGCCTTTCGCTTCCATTAAGTATAGCCTGGCTACAACCAAGGGGAATTTTACCAAGATATTTATGTTGCTTTTGGTTTTAGGAAGCTTTTACATGCTGAATTTATTCTTTTTGTATATACAATGGCCATTGGTGGCTTTCTTTACCAATATTTTAAGTTCCTTTATCATTATTCCTTTGTCGAGTGTAGCCCTTACTATCGCATACCGGAAAATGATGAGCGAATATACAGGCGATACGGATCCTGATATTATACATAACATAGTTTAAAGCGTATGGGTCTTAAAGCGGCATTAAGCAAGCCATTTGCTGCATTTGTAATGCGGGGCGTTAATAAATGGAAAAGGAATGCGGTGGCGGCACAAGAGACTACAATGTTACATTTGTTGGCTGTGGCAAAGCATACGGCCTTTGGTAAAGACCACGATTTTGCTGGTATAGGTAATTATGAAGATTTCAAAAAGCAGGTGCCTGTAAGGGATTATGAAGATTTGCGACCATATATCGATCGTGTGGTTAATGGTGAGGAAGATGTGATGTGGAAGGGAAAGCCTCAGTATTTCGCAAAGACCTCGGGTACTACTTCGGGTGTAAAATACATACCGATCTCTAAGGAATCTATGCCTGAACATGTGAAGGCTGCAAGAAACGCACTGCTTTCTTATGTGCATGAAACCGGCAGAACTGAATTTATAAACGGAAAGATGATCTTTTTACAGGGAAGCCCGGTGCTGAGTAAAAAAAACGGGATCAATGTGGGGCGTCTGTCTGGAATTGTAGCACACCTGGTACCCGGATATCTGCAGAAGAACCGCATGCCTTCGTATGCTACAAATTGTATTGAAGACTGGGAAGAGAAGGTGGATGCGATCGTGGAAGAGACTTATCATGAGAATATGACGCTCATCTCGGGCATACCGCCCTGGGTACAGATGTATTTTGATAAGCTTTCGCATAAATCGGGAGGGAAGCAGATTAAGGATATTTTTAAAAATTTTACTCTGTTTGTGTATGGCGGGGTGAATTATGAACCTTACCGTGCAAAGATTGAGGCGAGCATTGGAAAAAAAATAGCAACCATTGAGACCTATCCGGCTTCGGAAGGCTTTATAGCTTATCAGGATTCGCAGGCGGAAAAGAGTTTGCTTTTGCTGGTTAATGCCGGTATGTTCTATGAGTTCATTCCTGCCGATGAATATTACAATGATGAACCGTCGCGCCTGAGTCTGAAAGATGTGGAACTGGATAAGAACTACGCATTGATCTTGAATACCAATGCGGGGTTATGGGGTTATAGCATAGGCGATACGGTAAAATTTGTTTCCAAAGATCCTTATAAGATCATGGTTACCGGAAGGATCAAACATTTTATCTCTGCGTTTGGGGAACATGTGATCGGTGAAGAAGTGGAACATGCTTTACTGACTGTCGCAAATGAGGAGCAGGTTGAAATTACAGAGTTTACGGTAGCGCCTCAGGTGGCTCCTGCGCAGGGTGAACTGCCTTATCATGAGTGGTTTGTGGAGTTCTCGGAGCTGCCGGCTGATTTGACTGCTTTCAGTAAAAAAGTCGATAAGGCTTTACAAGAGAAGAATATTTACTATTTTGACCTGATTGAAGGGAAAATATTGCAGCCCCTGATCATTCGCCCGTTAAAAAAAGACGCCTTTGTGAGCTATATGCGCTCGCAGGGCAAGCTTGGTGGACAGAACAAAGTGCCCCGGTTGTCGAATGACAGAAAGATTGCAGATGAATTAAGGAGTTTTATAGATTGAAACATATATCAATATTAGGGTCGACCGGTTCTATCGGAACGCAGACACTGGAGGTGATTGAGGCGAACCCGGGCCTGTACCGGGTTTCTGCGTTAACTGCGCATGCTAACGCTCCTTTACTTATAGCACAGGCTTTAAAGTTTAAGCCGGACATGGTAGTGATCGGTGATGCTGAAAAGTATGCTGAAGTGAAGGCAGCCCTTTCTGGTTTGGCTATACAGGTTATGGCCGGGGAAGATGCATTGAGCGAAGCGGCCGTTGTGCCTCAGGCGGATGTGGTGCTGACCGCATTGGTAGGCGCTGTCGGCTTAAAGCCAACTATAGCGGCAATTACCGCGGGTAAGGACATTGCACTGGCTAATAAGGAGACCCTGGTGGTGGCGGGCGACCTGATTACCTCACTGGCGGGACAGTACGGGGTGAGAATCATTCCTGTTGATTCGGAGCATTCGGCTATTTTCCAGTGCCTGGTCGGTGAAACGGAAAATTCGATTGAAAAGATCTATCTGACCGCTTCCGGCGGGCCCTTTAGAGGAAAAGACAGCAATTTCCTGGCTCAGATAGGTCGTGCTGAAGCATTAAAGCATCCCAACTGGGTAATGGGCGCAAAGATCACCATTGATTCTGCATCGCTGATGAACAAGGGGCTGGAGGTAATTGAAGCGAAATGGCTTTTTGATCTTCAGGCCGATCAGATTGATGTCATCGTGCATCCTCAGTCTATCGTTCATTCGTTGGTTCAGTTCAACGATGGCTCCATCAAGGCGCAGATGGGTTTGCCCGACATGAAGCTGCCTATTCATTACGCACTTGCATATCCCAACAGAATATCCACCAGTTTCAAACGTTTTAGTTTCATGGATTATCCTGAGCTTACTTTTGCGCAGGCAGACCGGAAGACTTTCAGAAATCTGGACCTGGCATTCAGGGCGCTGCAGATGGGGGGGAATATGCCATGTATCATCAATGCGGCTAATGAGGTGGTTGTCAACGCTTTTCTGAGCGATAAGATTGGCTTT
>DATFQH010000267.1:0-6869 GCA_035264385.1 Pedobacter sp. | reverse complement strand
AGACGCCAGAGTTTTGATGGAACTCGACCAACTGTATAAGAGACTAAACCGCAGTCCTGAAGAGCGAATTGGCTTTGTGGAGGAAAACCTGCATACTGTAAATGAAAGGGATGATATGTACCTGGAGCGGGTGGCTGTACTGAACTTTATGGGGGAGCATGAAAAAGCGCTGGAACTTTTAAAGAAAAGACAATTTCACCCATGGGAGGGAGGAGAAGGAAAGGCTTCGGGTCAATATGTTTATAGCATTGTCGAGCTTGCAAAAGCTGAGATTGAACGTGAGGCTTATAAAGATGCAGCGGAGCTTTTGGAACAGGCCCGGCATTACCCGCACAATCTAGGTGAAGGCAAGCTTTTCGGGACACAGGAAAATGATATTTTTTACTGGCTGGGCTGTGCTTGTGAGGGTATGGGGAATCAGGAAGAGGCCATTATGTACTTTAAGAAAGCTACTATAGGTCTTGATGAACCGTCTGCGGCAATGTTTTACAACGATCAGCAACCCGATAAAATATTTTATCAGGGACTCGCCTGGAAAAAATTAGGTGAAAATGATAAAGCAATCCATATCTTTAACAAGTTGATAAAATATGGGGATCAGCATCTCAATGATCAGGTTAAAGTAGATTATTTTGCCGTTTCATTACCCAATCTGCTGATTTTCGAAGATGATCTCGACATCCGTAACCAGGCCCACTGTCACTTCATCCAGGGACTGGGATATCTGGGACTTGAAAAAGTTACAGCAGCTAATATTGCTTTTTCTAAAGTGCTGGAGCTGGACGCAGAGCATCTTGGGGCAAAAACCCATATCAATATGCCAATAGCATATAAAAATGTTTGAGGTTAGACTTATAAATTTGAACGTACAAG
This sequence comes from Pedobacter sp., assembly GCA_035264385.1. Lineage (GTDB taxonomy): Bacteria > Bacteroidota > Bacteroidia > Sphingobacteriales > Sphingobacteriaceae > Pedobacter. Next base: position 5,996 of record DATFQH010000267.1, on the reverse strand, counting down.
CCAACATATAAATTTTAGAATGAATAATTTTTTCTGTTTATCCGCATTATCACTATTGCTGCTGTCTGGCCAGCTAAAAGCTCAGAACATCAACATTCCAATCGAAACCAGGAGCAACGCGCTTGTACTGCAGGCAGATGCTAAAAAAAATCTGAATACTATTTACTTCGGTAAAAAGCTATCCAATACCAACGAGTATGAAGAGGTTTCTGCCCAATACAAGCAGTCTGGCGAGTATACAGGTGTACTGAGTTCACCTTATACGCCTTCCGGATCGAGAAGTTTATTAGAGCCTGCTATCAGTGTAACACATTTCGATGGAAATAACTCGCTTGATCTTCAGTATGTAAGTCATAATATAAAAAAAATAGATGCCGATGTGTCTTTGATCAGTGTGGTTTTAAAAGATCCTGTGTATGATTTCCAGGTAACATTATACTATAAAACGTATTTTAAGGATGATGTAGTAGAGCAGTGGAGTGTAATTAAACATAAGGAAAAAGGTAATGTCATCCTTCAAAAGTTTGCTTCCGCAAGTTTGTATTTAAAGGCGGAAGGTTTTTGGTTGAACCAGTATCATGGTGATTGGGCAAAGGAAATGCAACCTGAAGAAAGCAAGCTTACACATGGTATCAAAACATTGGATACTAAACTGGGCACACGTGCAAATCTTTTCCAGCCTTCTGTATTTATGGTTTCGCTGGATAAACCTGCTACTGAGGATGAAGGGACTGTGCTGTATGGTGCTTTGGAATATAGTGGTAACTTCAGGACTGATCTGGAATTAGATTACCTGAATAACCTGAAGATCATCTCGGGAATTAACAATTATGCTTCGCCATATACGCTTAAACCAAACGAAGAATTTACAACACCTGCTTTCCTGTATACGCTTTCTAATACAGGAAAGGGCGATGCCAGTAGAAATTTGCACAACTGGGCAAGAAATTATAAGGTACTGGATGGCAAGGGCAGCAGGCTTACCTTACTGAACAACTGGGAAGCAACTTATTTTGATTTCAACGAAAGCAAGTTATTCGATCTGCTGAAAGATACAAAAAAACTGGGTGTAGACCTCTTTCTGCTTGATGATGGCTGGTTTGCCAATAAATATCCGCGCAATGGTGACGTAGCAGGACTGGGTGACTGGGAAGAGAACAAAACCAAATTGCCAAACGGTGTAGCCTCGCTGGTAAAGGAGGCGAAGAATAATGAGGTTAAATTCGGAATCTGGATCGAACCTGAGATGGTCAATCCTAAAAGTAACCTTTACGAAAAACATCCTGACTGGGTAATCAAACAACCCAAAAGAGATGAATATTACTTTAGGAATCAGCTGGTGCTCGACCTGAGTAATCCGAAAGTACAGGATTTTGTATTTGGTGTGGTCAATGACCTGTTCACCAAAAACCCGGAACTTGCCTATATTAAGTGGGATTGTAATGCCGTGATCTATAATGCATATTCTGCTACCTTAGGTAATCAGAATCATTTCTATATTGAATACATGCGCGGGTTATATAAAGTGCTGGAACGAATCCGCGCAAAGTATCCAACCGTTCCCATGATGCTTTGCTCTGGTGGTGGCGGTCGTGTGGATTACGCAGCGCTAAAATACTTTACTGAATTCTGGCCGAGTGACAATACTGATCCAATGGAACGGATTTTTATTCAATGGGAATATTCTTATTTCTATCCTGCTGTTACTTCATCAAACCACGTTACAGACTGGGGTAAACAACCGATTAAATTCCGTACAGATGTAGCGATGATGGGTAAACTGGGTTTTGATATTGTGGTTAGCCATTTGAAGGAAAACGACCTGAAATATTGTCAGGATGCCATTAAAACCTATAATGCCATTAAGCCTGTCATCTGGCAGGGTGATCAGTACCGTCTGGCCAGTCCGAGAACCGGTAGTGTAGCATCAGTACTTTATTTAAAGGCTGATAAAACCTCTGGTGTAATGTTTAACTACCTGGTTAATAACAGGTATGATGAAGGGAGTAAATTACCTATAAAATTGAAGGGACTGGATGCCGGTAAAAAATACAGTATTAAGGAAGTTAACCTTTATCCTGGTGCCAATTCTGCTATTGATGCATCTAAAACCTATACCGGAGACTTCCTCATGAAGATTGGTTTCAACCCAGTGGTAAATTCCGGTAGAACAAGTGTGGTGTTGCAAATAGAGGAAATAAAATAGTAAGTTTATATTTTCTAACCACAAATGTATGAACTTAAAACGCATTAAAAATCTTTATGCCGTGACAATGCTGGGTCTGTTATTTTCAGCCCCGTCAGCACAGGCCAAAGTAACACTGCCATCTGTATTTAGCGACAATATGGTTTTTCAACAAAAGACCAAAGCTGCTGTATGGGGCAAGGCTGAAATCGGCAAAACTGTAACCGTAACAGGGAGTTGGGATAACAAAGCCATAACAGGAAAAGCCGATGCCTCAGGTAATTTTAAGATCCTGATAGCCACGCCTTCTTTTGGAGGACCATATACGGTAACTGTATCGGATGGCGAGCGTCTAGTCCTTGAAAACGTTCTGATTGGTGATGTCTGGATATGTTCCGGACAGTCCAATATGGAACAGCCGCTAGCCGGATGGGGAAAGATTGTCAACTATGAACAGGAGATCAAAGATGCCAGTTATCCAAAAATCAGACTGCTTCAGGGTGTACATGTGACCAGCAATAAACCTCTGGATGATGCAAAAGTTACCAATGGAGGCTGGACAGAATGTAACCCTCAGTATATAGCTGAGTTTTCAGCTGTGGCTTATTTTTTCGCAAGAGAAATTACCAAAAAGACAGGTATACCTATCGGCCTTATTCATACTTCATGGGGTGGAACTATTGCTGAAGCCTGGACAAGTTCAGAAACGTTAAAAAAACTTCCTGATTTTGTGGAGGCTGTAAATAAGATGGAGAATGCTGATCAGAACACAGGTAGTATAGAACAGAAATTGAAGGCCTGGGTTGATCTTGTAAACGCCAAAGATGCCGGCATTGTGCAAGGTAAACTTCCGTGGGTTGCCAGTTCTTTTGATGCGTCTTCATGGAAGAGCATGACACTTCCTGCCGCCTGGGAAGAAGCAGGGCTACCCAATTTTGATGGTGTGGTCTGGTTTAGAAAAAACATTACCATTCCCCAGTCATGGGAAGGAAAGTCTGTGAAAATTAATCTCGGCACTATTGATGATAATGATATCACCTTTCTGGATGGTGAAAAGATTGGAAGTACTGAAGGTTTTAACATACCCCGCAGCTATACTATCCCGGGAAATAAGGTGAAAGCCGGAACATTTGCCCTGGTGGTACGTGCATTTGACGGATCGTCAGTAGGCGGATTCTATGGTGATAAAGGTGTCATGTCTGTTGCAGCGGAAGATGGCCCTGTCATATCGCTCGATGGAGACTGGCAATATCAGATAGGAATGGATATTAAAGACGTGCCTCCTGTTCCAACACCAAATGATGGACCTAACAGAGTTACTGTTTTATACAATGCAATGATTCACCCGTATATTCAGTTTCCGATAAAGGGAGCGATCTGGTATCAGGGCGAAAGCAATGCGGGTCGCGCGAACCAATACCGTACACTTTTTCCAGCTATGATCAATGATTGGCGGACTAAATGGAAAGTCGGTGATTTCCCTTTCTATTTTGTGCAGCTGGCTAATTTTATGGCACCAACTGATCAGCCTGGGAATTCGGAATGGGCAGAGTTAAGGGATGCCCAAAAGCAAACCCTTTCGCTTAAGAATACCGGCATGGCTGTTATTATAGATGCAGGCGAAGAAAAAGACATCCATCCTAAAAACAAACAGGATGTAGGTAAGCGTCTGGCCTATGCGGCCCTGGCTAAAACTTATGGGGAAAAAATACCATTTTCAGGTCCCGTCTATAAGTCCCAGCAAATCAATGGTAATAAAATAACATTAAGCTTTACCTCTACGGATGGTGGTTTGAAAGTCAAGAACGGTACAGAGCTAAAGGGTTTCGAAATTGCAGGCGCTGACCAGAAGTTTCACTGGGCCAAAGCAACCATACAGGGTGATCAGGTTATTTTGAGCAGTGATGCTGTTGCAAGTCCTGTAGCAGTAAGGTATGCCTGGGCTAATAATCCGCCAAGTACCTTATATAACGGAGCAGATCTGCCGGCCACCCCTTTTAAAACAGACAATTGGCAGGATATTACTTTAGGTAAGAAATAGTCATAGATACTTAATACAATAAATCAATCAAACCGCCGGCAGATCTGTTGGCGGTTTTTTTCTGAATACCCAATAGGTCTGTAATACGTAGTTGAAACCCAGTGAAACGATAATGTCGACGATAATCCGACTGATTTTGTAATCGATATAAAGATACGTAGTGAATAACCATGTGCCTGATGATTTGAGGCAAATACTACCTGCTACGACAAAAATGAATCTGATTAATTGTCCGCCAACGGGATTTTGACTGACCTTATATGCGTTGAATGTCCAATAGCGGTTTACTGAGAAATTAAATACGGCGCCTACGATTCCACCTATGGCAATCGATATAGTATAATGGATGTGCAGCAGTTCTGTACAGCCCAGCATGACCAGGTAATCAATAATTCCTCCTGCAAATGCTGAAAACTGAGCCTTCGCAAAAACATATATCGATCTCTGTTTGCCCATAATTAATGTTTAGCTGCTGCAGCCTGTGCTTCCCGTTCTTCTTTGTCGGCCGCGTCTCTGATATCTCCCAGTCTTAAAAGTTTTTTGGTATCTATGAAGTTGATAACAAATAAAATGATACACATAGCGGCGGCGAAATATTCTATCAGATGCCCAAAAGAAGCTTCAAGGATGAGGATAACAGAAAGAATCACACGTACCTCAGTAGGACCAACAACACCCGAATCTATGCTGTAAATATCGGTAATCTTGTACCTGAGCTGTGAGATGATCATGGCCCAGCCATACAAAACCACAAATACGAACGCGATCAGTTCATATTGGTTTCTGGCATACACAATATAGCCCAGTCCGATAAGAACGGTACTGATCCATTCCATGATAATATCCAGGGAAAAGCCGTACCATTTGCGGGGAATGTTGCGGTAATAAGCAATTCTGCCATCCAGTGAATCGCCAAACCAGTTGATCGCTAATCCCGCGATGCCGAGAAGCAGGTAATATCTGCTGATATAAGCTGCGAGAATGAAGCCCGCCAGTACGATTACTGAGCCAACAGTTCCTATAAAGGTGAGGTTGTTTGATGTAATGAATGAGGGAACTCTTTTTACCAGGTAAGAAATACTGGCCTGCTCTGCAGTCCTTAAAATATTTGTCCTTTTTCTATCTTGAAATATTCTTTTCAGTGTTTTGCTTTCTTCCATTCAGGTTTGCAGATGCAATAATTAATGCGGTTACAAAAGTATAGAAATTAACTCATTTAGGTGTTCTTTTCAGCTCAATAACTGTAACCTCGGGCCAGATGCCTACCCTGCCTGAGAAGCCGAGGAAGCCAAACCCCCTGTTTATGTTCAAAAATACGCCTTCACTTCCCGTAATTCCTGCCCAATGGGCGTAGCGGTACTTTACAGGGCTCCATTTGAGACCGAATGCTTCTATGCCGAATTGCATTCCATGTGTGTGTCCGGACAGAGTAAGATGTATTTTAGAAGGGAATTTTACAACTTCGGCAGCCCAGTGGGTAGGATCATGTGAAAGCAATATTTTAAAGTCCGATGGTTCAACACCCGACATTGCCTTCTTGAGATTGCCCCTTTCGCCAAAACCAATTCCCCAGTTTTCGACGCCTGCCAGGATGATCTTGTGGCCGTCTTTATGCAGCTCTACATATTCATCGAGTAGCAACTTATAGCCAAGATCTGAATGATATTCTTTAAGCTGCTGAAGATTCTTTCTTTTTTCAGCATCGTTTGGCCATTTTACATAGTCTCCGTAATCGTGATTGCCCAATATAGAAAACTGGCCGTAAGGAGC
>DATFQH010000266.1:0-27832 GCA_035264385.1 Pedobacter sp. | reverse complement strand
CTACGGCTAAAATTGAGTTCATCGCTATCGGCATTATGGCTTCAGAAAAAGGAACTGCTCAGAACAGGCATAAGCGCTCTCTGTCCGATTCTTCATCGGACCTGAGAGATGCAGCCTGAGAAGAGTCTGTTCTTTTTTCTGAAGCTAATGACAATTTATTTACCCGCAGACAACACTAAACGCACATTCGGTATCCCCAGCGTTGTATGCGGAGAAAGCGGGTTATGCAGTTGCCAGCTAACCGGATAGAACTTACCTTTCTCTACAGAGACCGGTTTCAATGTCTTATGATAGATCACCTGCTTCACACCATTATCAATACCAATCGTACTGCTCTTTTGAAAGCCATTGTAGAATTTCACGATGAGCTGATTCTTACCTTTCTTTAAAGGCAGCAAGATAACATCATGGAGCATTTTCACTTTAAAAGGATTATTGTGTTCGTCGAGCACCTGGCCGTTGAGCGACACAGTAACGGCATCACCACTTGTTATCCCAACAAGATACGGTTGATCCTGATCTGAATCGATCTCCTGTAACAGATAGGTAGCTGAACTGCGGTCTGCCGCTACTTCGTAAGTCGCGCCGTTCTTCCATTCTGATTTTTTGTCCCAAACTTTATCCTTGTCTCCCGGCCATGGCTTATTCACATCTACATTTTTAAGATTGCCATGAACACCACCTGGCCCTGAGTAATAACTGCCCGACTGGTAGATTGCTCCCCAGGCGATTCCGGAAGGATTGTTCTTTAAGGGCTCCGACTCGCCACCTTTTAATGCCACAACCGTTATCTTACCGTTGATCTCCAGATCGATTGACTTGTCTTTTTCATTCTCTGTAAAGTACAATTTAGGGACTAAGGTCTCGTTTTGGATCGGGCTCAATGTCCAGGACTCCTTAACCGTACTTTGATACCTGTTGCCATAGTCAATTCCTGAACTGCTGTAATGTTTAAAGGCATTATGCCCGTTCAGCACCAGTGGCTTTTCTTTATCGGACAAGATATTCGCAGGCGGGACTTTATAACCATTGACAAATTCGATCGCAAGTACTTTGAATTCCTTAGCGATATCCAGCCCTGCAGGGACTGTGATTTTAACACCTTCGGCATTCTGGCTGTATTTGGGTTTACCCTTTTCGCCCAGCACTGTGATGTTCCTGATCTTACCGGTCAGTCCGGGCAGGAAGACCTGTCCGTTTTCAGGAGCTGATAATAAATGCAGATAGAGCTTATTCGTTCTGCTGGTCAGGCTGCCCCATTTAAAGGAAACATGGAAAGGATCTGCATCAGTTCCGTAAATTGCCTCCTTATTTTTATCCAGCCATTGACCGATACTCAACAATACATCGCGTTCAAAGTCCACAACAGAGCCGTCACCTTTCGGTCCAATGTTCAGCAGGAAATTTCCACCACGGCTTGTTACTCTGATCAGGCTTGTAAGCTTTTCTTTCATTTTATCTTCAGGATTACCCCTTTTCTGAAAAGAACGATATCCCCAGGTCTCATCAAAGAATGAGGCCGGACTTTGCCACGGAACACCGATCACATAATCAGGTTCCTGGTTATCGCCCATTACATTGAAATCGCCCATATCATTCCCGATCCTGCTTCCGATCATACAATCTGGTTGCAGCTTATGAACCAGATCTCTCAATTCCCTGCTTTCGTTTGCATTCTGGGAACCCATATCGAACCAAAGCTCAGATACAGGCCCGTAATTGCTCAGTAGTTCGGTGATCTGTTTTTTATTCAGTTCAACGTGTTCGGGTGTAATATAGTCGGAGTTGCTGCTTGAAATGGGAGATGCCTGCGGGAAATGCCAGTCGATAAGGGAAAAGTATAAGCCAAACCGCAAACCGCCGCGTTTACACGCCTCAGAAAGTTCTTTCAGAATATCCCTTTTGTATGGCGTAGCGTCTACCATGTTAAAGTCAGTCGTATTCGTTTTAAACATGCAAAAGCCATCATGATGCTTGGAAGTAATCACGATAGAACGCATCCCGGCCTGCTTCGCCAGCGCTACAATAGCATCAGGATTCCATTTTTCAGGATTAAAGGTTTTGGCAACGTTTTCGTAATCATCGCTGTAGATACCGGCATGGGCCTGAATCTGCTCGCTTACATTCCTGTAAGAGGGTTTGCCCTGCCAGACTCCACCCAGAACGGAGTAGACTCCAAAATGGATAAACATGGAATATTTCTGGTCCTGCCAGTCTTTTAATGCCTTTGGATCATGCTGTCCAAAAGCCAGGGTATTTACAAATACGATGAGTAAAGAAAGAAAAATTGATTTATGCTTCATGATCTGGTGTTTCGAATGACCTGGTATAATGTGATTGCCACAATACCCAAAGAAAGGCGAAATCCAATGATCAAAGTTTTCTGTATTTTACAAAAGACTCAGCAATTTTGGCATCTATCTGATCAGTTTCAGCAAATATGCGCCATATCCGCTTTTTACAAGTGGTTCGGCAATGGTGCGGAGTTGCGCTTTATCAATAAAACCCATTCTGTAAGCCACCTCCTCAATACTTCCGATCTTCAGCCCCTGGCGCTCCTCAATTACATATACAAACTGCCCGGCCTGCATCAGCGAAGCAAAGGTACCGGTATCCAGCCAGGCTGTTCCCCTGCTCAATACCCCCACTTTCAACTTGCCCTGCTCCAGATATACCTTATTCACATCTGTAATTTCATACTCGCCGCGCGGAGATGGTTTAATGTTTTTTGCAATCTCTACAACTGAATTGTCATAAAAATACAAACCGGGTACTGCATAATCAGATTTAGGCGCCGCCGGTTTCTCCTCGATAGATACTGCCTGGTTTTGATCATCAAATTCAACCACACCATAACGCTCAGGATCAGATACGCGGTAGGCGAATACAACACCCCCATCCGGATCGGCACTTGACTGCAATAATTTCGCCATCCCATCGCCGTAAAAGATATTGTCGCCAAGGATAAGGGCGACTTTATCTTTACCAATAAAATCTGCACCAATCACAAAAGCCTGTGCAAGTCCGTTCGGCTCTTCCTGCACGGCATAAGAAAATTTACATCCCAATCTGCTGCCATCACCAAGCAGCTTTTCGAAATTCGGCAAATCATGGGGTGTTGAAATAATCAGGATTTCCCTGATGCCGGCAAGCATTAATGTAGACAAAGGATAATAGATCATCGGTTTGTCGTAAACCGGCATCATCTGTTTGCTCATTACCAGGGTTAAAGGATGCAACCTCGTGCCACTTCCGCCTGCTAAAATTATTCCTTTCAATATATTGAGGATTTGTTAAGTACGCTATGAAGATACAATTTCTTCGAGTTCTTTAAACCACTCTTCTCCATATTTTCTGATCAGCGGACCTTTCAGGAACTGATAAACCGGCACCTTCAGTTCCCTTCCGAATGAACAGGCGTCTGCACAGATGTGCCACCTGTCATAATTTAATACTTCAAATTCAGGATACTGTGTAATCCTTATCGGATACAGATGGCAGGAGATGGGCTTCTGCCAGTCAACCAGGCCCTGCTCATACCCTTTCTCAATTCCACACTTGGTTATTCCGTTCTCGAAGGTAACATATGCGCATTCCTTGTTTCCGTCTACGCATGGCGTTGTCAGATCACCGTCTGCATCTACTACAGAAGTTCCGAATTGCTCTATCGCAGCAATCCCCTTCGGTTCCAGTAAATGCTGGATCTTGGGATAGATCTCTTCCAGAATGGCCGTTTCAGCCACATCAAGCGGAGCACCCGCATCCCCCTCTACACAACAAATACCTTTACATTTGTTCAGATTACAAACAAAATTTTCACTGATCAGGTCCTCATGGACCAGGGTATTCTGCACTTCTATCATCTCAATTATTTTATAATCTCCAAAGGATGCATTAGTCCGTTTGCCGATTTTATTTCCATTACCACCGATCCTACCAGGATCTCAACCTGTGCCTTTAAAGGCACGCGGTTCCCATCATCTGACACCCAAAGGTATAATCTGCTGTCTTTGCGAAAAATCCTTCCCGGCTTTATAGAAGGGCTGAACTTTAAGCATCTGATCTTTCCGAGTTTTGTTTTGATCACTTCCTTACCCATATACTGGATCTCCAGTTTATTGACCTCGTCCCCCAGGAAATAACTCAGGGTCACAAAATCACCGGTTTTCATTTTAGAAATATCCAGGCTGCGCGCAAAATAATAGGATGACACGAGGTCAAAAGTTTGTGTAGTCGGTGTATTGAATGTGCCCTTAGTAGCAACGATCTTTTTATCATCCTGACTGAACCTCGCCTTGTCCTGTCTCCGGTAACTTCCTTCCCTGATGTTCTCCTGGTAGAAGTAAGGCTTCAGGTTCGCTATATCGATATAAGAATCATAATGATCCCTGATTTTGTAGAAGACATCAAATGTACCTGAGGTTTCTCCGTCTACACTCAGCCTGTAAGTTGGCCGGCCTTCGAATTTCAGGTCGGAATCCAATACTTTAAGTGTGCCTTCTGCTGCAGTTATAAACCCATATTTGAGTTTATAGGTAAGTATTTCACCCGGCTTAAATACGGGCTGCTTTACAAATGGCAGTTCCTGGCCAAGGGCCTTTAAACTTAGGAATGCAACTACAGCAACTAACAATAACTTTCTCATACCTAAGCTAAAACAAAAAACAATCCAAAATTAATCCTTGCGCTTATAAATGGGAACAGTAGAGCAGGGTTCACCATACATAATACTCTTCACCACCGGCGTAAGCAGATTGGTAATTTCTACATACGCAGATACAGGCAGCTCGACATCAGCACAGCCCTTCACGACTACGCGCTCCCCTTCAAATGCCCCAAGATCTATTTTGGCAAGGGCCTTTGAAAATAAAACTGCTTCCAGGGTATCAAGACCTCCAAACACAACTTCATTGGCATATGGCTTTAGCTTGTTGGCGAGCAGCATGTAGGCCCAGGTGGGTACAATGGCATCTGCACTGCAAATCACAGCTACGTTTTTCCCGGTATAATCGGCCCAGTCGTGCGTCTTTACAAATTCCCTGAAATCCTTTTCCCGAAGCATCAGGCCATGAAACAAGTTATCCTTGATATCATATACCACCCGCTCTCCAGGATGCAGATACTCTTCGAGATTGAAAGTGATCAAACCACTGGCCGCTACTTTATTGACAAAATTTTCCTGAATCTCCATAGCTGTACGATATGCTGTAAAATAAAAAAACCGGAAGTAGTGATTACTTCCGGTTACAAAATTACATAAAATAAGATTAATAGAATTTCACCCTATTGTCTTTTATCTTGCTTTTATCCTGAAGCACCTGGAAGGCAGCTCCCAAAGAGCGCTGTCCGGCAGCCTGTAACATCGTTTCCTTTTGTTTGTAGGTATTAGACATAGGGGCAGGATTTGTAAATCCGTCTACTACAAAGGCATAAACACCAGACTCACCTTCAATAAGTTTAGATAATTTACCTGGCTGTGCACCAAAAACAGCTCCAACTACTTTGTTCTCCTGACCAAGTCCGGGAATAATAGGGTTACTGAATACGATATTCTGAACCGGAGTAGCCGATTTACCCAGTTTCTGAGCTACCTGGTCTATGCCTGCAGATCCTTGTAGTGCTTTGCTGATCTTCTCGCCAAGTAATTTAGCTTTAACAGCATTTCTTACCAATGGTTCAATATCTTTCTTAACCGCTTCCAGCGAAAGGGTGCCTTTTGGTTTGATATCGGTCAAACGGGCGACTACAAATCCATTATCCATTTGATAAACCTGATCAAGTACAGTTCCCTTGTCAGCAGCATAAGCATCACGGATCAATTGACGTGGATTGTCAAGTCCTGGCGCAAAGCCCTGAGTTGGTGTGATTTTATCGGCGACACCAACAGTGTAACCTTTTTTCTGAGCAAGGTCGCTAAAGCTTCCGTCTTTTACTTCGTTAAGGAACACACTTGCTTTTTTATAAGCCGCATCTCTTGTCTTGTTGCTCGGTGCAAGGCTTTTTTCAATGTATGCCAGTTTAGCCACTTTAGAGTTGCCAATCTGTTTCTCAATCTTGATCAGGTGAACGCCAAATTGTGAAGCCACAATTGTCAGGTCACCTACGCTTCCGTCAAATGCCGCATTCTCAAATTCCGGAACCATCTGTCCTCTCGCAAAGGTACCCAGATCGCCGCCTTTATCTTTTGAACCATCCTCGCTGTATTGTTTCGCAAGTTCAGCAAAGCTTCCGCCTTTTTGAATCAGGCCTTTCAACGAATCGGCCAGCTTTTTTGCTTTATCCACTCCGCCAAGTTTACTTGCGTCGAGTAAAATATGACTTGCTTTAACTGAATCCGGTGAAAAACGGGTTGCTACAACCTTTACCAGTTTATAAGAGTTTCCTGAAAATTTCGGTCCGTAGAAAGTTCCTGCAGGTAAGTTGAAAACCACAGAGTCAACCGCAGGATCCAGCTTGCCTTTACTTAGGTAGCTGTAAGGAACTTTAACGTCTGAATTTACCGCCGCGAATAAAGAATCATTCGCTGCTGTTTTAAAATCTACAGCCAGTTTTTCAATCTGCTTCTGAATCGCAGCAGTATCTTCCTTAGTAGGGCTGATACTGAAAGAAACATATTCAAATGACCTGGTCTCAGTAGGATTGTCGAAACGCTGCTTGTTTTCATTGTAGTAATCAGCGTAATCTGATTCTGAAGGCTTAACAGTTGCGTCAGGAATTGAAGCATAGTCTAGCCCGGTATATTTAAAGTTTGCCAGTTTATTACGGTTCAAATAGTCATCGTTGGCTTCCAGTGTAGTTACATAAACTGAATTACGAATCAGGTTCGTATATTTTGTCTGTAGCGCCTGTTTTTCAATCTCGTTTTCTAAAGCGTTCAATTGCTGCTTCAAATTTGGATCTTTAGCTCCGTCTTTGAAAACTTTGATTACCTGAGCACGATCAACAGTACCTGTTTGCGGATTACCGAAATACTGCACGATAAGCGGACTTGGGTTTTGGCCCTGTACCAGATCAAACAGTTCAGTACTTGAAACTGTAAGGCCCAGACGTGCATATTCTTTCCCTAAAAGAACAGTAGCAACTTCTCCCTGCCAAACATTATCAACCGCCATGGCTTGCATTTGGGCGTTGCCCGCACCACCATATTGCTGTTTAAATTGCGCCAGGCTTTGCTCAACTTTAGCACCAAACTGATCTATGTTTATTTCTTCACCATCAACTGATCCTACAACTTTTTGCGACTCCGCCCAAAACGGCTTACCCACGTTAACTGCATCACCAACCAAAAATGCAACAATTGCAAAACCAATAGCCCCGATCAGGATATAGCCGGCGCGATTCCGCAAAAATGTCATTAATCCCATAATAATTCTTATTTATAATTTTTTTTAAGAGGGCGCAAGATACAACTTTTGCTAAAAAAAGAAAATATTAAATTGTATTTGAATAAGTATTTAAAAATTAAGGAAATAAGGCCAATGCATCTAAGCGATTATTCCCCAAAATTCTCTGGTACGTAGGTCTCTCCGCTGCCATCTTTCCAGTTGATCAGATTGAAATCTTCCGTTGCACTGAAGTCAATTGCCTTTAGCAGCGTTCCGTCTGGTTTGGTTACAATCCCTCTCGGTGAAAGAAATAGTTTTTTGTTCTGATCCCAAACCAGCTCTTCGGTATTGAATGTCATGTTTTCATTAACTACCACCACATTTCTTTTAAAGGTGGCCGTGCGTTCCGAATCCCTCATGATCGCATAGTCTGATGTGATCGACCCTTTGATCTTCATAAATTCATCCAGAAAATTGATCTTCACGCCTTTAGGCATCTCCTGGTATCCAGGCTTATTGGTAGGCGTTACTTTGTCTAGTATTGGCGCAAAGCCCTGTGCCTTTACCTTTGCAGAATCACTGTAAATGATCTCAACACCTTTTGTACGGTCGACGTTCAGACTGATCTTATTCGATAGTTTAGTCGTCTTTTTCAGATCATCCTCACCGCAGGAACTTAAACTGAGCTGAAAAACGCACAGTATGAAACCACAATAACTGATCTGTCTGAAGTTCATTAGTCAAACTTAAACCTTCTAAACCAGGTATCGTTCAGGGTGAATCCTAAATGCAGGTTAAAATAATTCTCCTGAAGAAGACCGTTCTTCATAGAGCCGCGTTTTCCGATTTCAGTGGTTAGGTTCAGCTTGTAAAGAGAATACCTTGATGTTGATGACAATGGAAGTCCAAGCCCGAAAGTAACTGCCATTTGTTTAATATCCTGATCGTTAAGACTGATATATGTCTTGTCGTAGGTAACACCCATTCTGTATTCTACCCGGTTGAAATAACCTGAAACTGCGCCCATATCAGGGATGAACTGGCCACCCGCTGAAACTCCCCAGCTATCCTGCAGTCCCTGGTTTTCTCCGCCCATGGTCAACTTAGACCATTTTCCCATTCTATAGTCAGCTCCGATCAGCCATTTATTTGTCTTTTGAAAAGCAATACCAAAATTGTGCATCAAGGGCAGCTTTAATTTTGAGGATGCACTTTCTCTGTTTTCCAGGGTATCCAAAGCTGGCTGTGCGTCACCGTTCACATCGTTCAGATAGCGTGTAAGTACATAGCTCTTTTTGGAATTAACTGAAGAAGAAGAAGATCCTGAATACCCAAGGGTAAGGCTCTGTTTATTGCCTAACTGTATATCGTACTGGGCACCGTAAGAAAAAGTAATTCCGCCCACGCTGTTTTTATCCTGCTGACGGTTGTTGACAGTTGGATAGGTCAGTAGCTCTGACGCCCTGTTTTCCTGTAAATTACCAAACAGGTATTCGATATTTCCCCCTATCCTGAAATTATCACCAAACTGCTGGCCATAACCGATATAAGCTTTAGTAAGACCACCTTCACCAGAGTAAAGATAATTTACATCGGTCGTATCCAGCTTACCGGAAACCGCATACTCGTAACCAAGTTCGGTATACGGCAAAATCCCGAAACTAAGTGCCGACTTTCCCGAAACTACAGGAAAGGCAAGCGCCACATGGCTCAAAGTAGAGTTGTAACTGCTTTCTTCCTGACCATTGCTTTTTAGCTTGGTAAAACCACCTGTCATACCAATATCAAGCGTGGTCAGTGAAATCCCCGGGTAAGACGCCGGATTCTGCATATTGATGTTGCTGTATAGGGTAGGTTTATTGACCGCTGTTGAAATACCGCCCATGGCCCTGTATTGAGGAAGCAGCAAACCCCTGAAATTTCCTAGCCCATATCTTGAATATGGAGACTGTGTGGTAATCTGCGCTTCAGCAGAGATACTGGCAAGCAATAGCAAAACCGCTGCGATATAATTAATTTTTTTGTACATGTTCAAATGCAATAACTTCATTTAATCCTTTTAATACTAAGTAGGGATCGTGTATAATTTGAGGCGCAAAGATGCTGTTTTTTAATTGCTCTAACAAAAAACCTGCATCACCTCCCGTTATCACCACTGCCAGCCCTATATTTTCACTCGCCTGATGCGCAATAAATCCCTCAACTTCATGGATTACTCCTTGTAAAACACCGTTTTTAATCGCTGTTACCGTATCACTTCCTTTTGGTATATCTACCGTTTTTTTATCCCATTCCACCAGCGGAAGCCTTCCGGTATAATGGTTTAACGCCTCGAAACGCATATGGATTCCAGGGCTGATACTTCCGCCGAAGTATTCACTCCTGCTATTCAGCAGGTCATAAGTGATACAGGTACCGGCATCTATCATAAAACAATCCCTGCCGGGATGATAATAATTGGCAGCGATAACCTTTGCCCATCTGTCCAGGCCCAGGGTAGTAAGGGAATGGTAGTAATTCTTTATTCCGGTATTGTTTCCCGTAGAAAATGGTACATATTTAGTTTTACGCTTAAGTACTTCCACCACCTCGCTGAGGTTTGCCGCCACACTTGAAATGGTCGAACACTCAATCGAATACTTTTGTATCAGTTCTGTAAGCGCCGTTGTTGTAATCTGACTAACAATCTGATAATCAACCAGCTCTCTGTCATAAAAAACAGCAAGTTTATGATTTGTGTTACCGATATCTATCACCAGATTATGCATCCGCACAAAGCTATTAATCTTTAACTAGTTTCAAGGTGCCTAATTGTTAAAAAAAGTTAAACAAACAGAAAGTACTGGATCGCGAAAACAAGCAGCAGGAACAGGCTTTCGTAAAACCAGCGCTTCTTCGCATTTGAAAAGTAATATGCCAGTAAAACGGAGCCCGGAGGCACACAAAGCAGAAAATGATACAGCCTGAAATTGGGTTTGGTATATACACTCAGCAATGCAATGAGAAACATAAAGAAAAGCATCTGAAAAGCCTTCCTGGTGCTGATAAAACTTCGGAAGAAATTTTCCCGCAGCTGTAAAGTGGCAAGTATCATCATGACCAGCACAGGAGCCAGCACAAGATAGTCGTTGTAGTTGATCTTGAATACAGACGGGAACTTATTACCGAGAGGAAGCCATATTTTGTAAAATACAGACAAACTATCGTTCCAATAGTAATAAACCGCTATAAAAAAGAAAATAGTAAGAAAACCGGTTAGGCCCGAAAGCCATTCCCTCCACTCAAATGAACGGTACAGCAGCAAAGTAAGCCACAACATCAGCAGCATTACGATAAAAGGAAAGTAAATCAGTGTACCGACGGCGATGATCATACCGATGTCGAACATGATCATAATGGCATTGCCGGACTTTCCGATCTTCAGAAACTTATCCATGATCCAGATGAGCAGAAAATTAGCGATCAGCGTCGGACTCAGCACCAGGAAAGGCATAAACAAACTTGCAGCAGTTACATAAAGCAATGCAGGCAAAAAATTCGGCTTGCTCAGTAGCCCATGATTATTTATAATTCTGTTGAAAAGAAGAGCCTGAATGTAGACGATCAGGCCTGCTATGAACACATTGCCCGATGAAGACAAAGTATTGTGAATAGGGATCTGAATAAAGAATTTAGTATACGGTTCTAAAAACTCGAACTGCAGGGATGGAGGAATATCTGCAAAAATCGCCATCCGCATAAAAAAAGTATATGCGAAAAGAATGAACAGATTTACAGGATTTAAATTTCTGAATTGATTTATCATGCCGGTATACAATGGCAAAGTAAAGCAAATTATCTGGCAAACTGCTTCACTACTTTATCAATTATACCTGCCGTTTCATCAGGGAAATGGAACTTATGCTGCTGTTCCTGCGCTACCCAGTCCTTTATCAACGGCAGCCAGTTTCTGTTACTTGCCCAGATCACCGGTAGTCCAAACTGCTTTAGTGCATAGGCATTACATTGCTGCTCGTACTGAAACTTCATAGGAGCAACCAATAGTTTTTTCCCAAGGTAAAGTGCTTCAGCAGGCCCCTCAAATCCTCCACCGGTCAGCAGCCCCTCACAAGAGGCGAGGCTCTTATTGAAGAGCTCATTGTTGACCTTCATTACTTTTACATTCCCGTCTGTATATGCATCTGCGACATGTTTTGAAAACACCTCCCAGGTTACCCCCGGAATTTGTTTCAGTATAGGAACCAGGAACTTATCGTCTATGGCAGGGAGATAAACGGTATAGTGCCCAAGGTTAGATACGATCATATTTCTGATCTCTTCCCTGATCACCGGTGTATAAATGAAATCGTCATACCTATCAAAATGGAACCCGACATAATGTGTCGCCGGTGCATAATATTTCATGACCAGCTGTGCCCAGTCTATGCTTTTTGGCTTGGGCACCTTCGCCGACTGAAAAGAGGCCTGATGGCTCAACCCAACACTTCTGATGCCCTGGTTCTTACATGCCCAGGCCGTAACCGGTTCAAAATCGTTCAGGATCAGGTTGTATTCTTTAAGCGGGATGCTTTTCATGTCCCGCGCAAATTTACGCAGATTCATGGTTTTCCACGTTTTATAATGGTCTACGCCACCTTTCTTTCCGAAAATAAAGCTAAAGCCATGAAGCTGATATTTTACTTCCTGAATCAGTTTGACGTCTGCCTGTGTACCGCTGATCAGAAGATCAACATCACCATGCTGCTGTAAAAGTGGCACAATTTCCCGTGCACGGCTGATGTGCCCGTTACCTGTACCCTGTATGGCATAAAGTATCTTCATCCGCGCCTAATATCTGTATTTTTTATGCCTTAGACAATCTCTAATTTTATCTTTTGCAGCAGCGTGTTCACATCCAGCTTACTGTGCAGGTCCTCACTGTCGGAAAGCAGACCTTCTTCTACTTCATCCTGCTCAAAATCCTTGTGTTCATACTTGAAGATCTTCCAGCTGTGGTCATAATATTCCAGTGCGGTCAGATTTTCAACCCAGTCGCCGCTGTTCAGATAAGTCACATTTCCTTCTTCAGTTGTTATTGTCCTCATTTCAGGCTGATGGATATGGCCGCAGACCACGTATTCATATCCACTTTCTATCGCCAGCTCTGCCGCAGTATATTCAAATTTATTGATGAATTTAACCGCATCCTTGAACCTGGCCTTGATCTTTTTGGAAAAGCTCATCTTTTCCCTGCCAATTGCAGACAGGCACCAGTTGACAAAACTATTGATCAGGATCAGACTGTCATAACCGACTGCTCCAAGCTTTGCCAGCCATTTAGAATGCTGCATGGTCACATCAAATACATCGCCGTGAAAGAACCAGGCTTTCTTGCCATCTATCTCAATGATCAGTTTATTCTGCAGGTGAAATGCTCCGATATGCATATCTGCGAATTTCCTTAAAAGCTCGTCATGATTTCCGGTCAGATAATATACCGGTACCCCCTCCACAACAAACTTCATCAGTTTGCGGACCACCTTCATGTGCGTTTCCGGCCAATATCTTTTACTAAACTGCCATATATCGATGATATCGCCGTTCAGGATCACCATTTTAGGTTTAATACTTTTAAGGTATTTCAAAAGTTCTTTGGCGTGGCAGCCATAAGTACCCAGATGCACGTCAGAGATCACCGCGATATCAATTTCCCGCTTAGACATCGTCTTCATCCATTGTCAATTCATAGGGACTAAAAAAGAATGCGAGCACAACAATCAGGCATACGATAAAAAACAATTCCAGCATAGGATATGAGTTTATTATGCAAATATGCAACTCATACGTTAACAGGGCGTTAACACCCTGTTATCTATGCCGTCTTTTTCTTTCTTTTATCGCCGTAAAAAGCAAACCCAAGGGCACCCAGTAATAATACTGAACCGGCCAGTGATATCTTCTCCCCGGTGTAATATGAAGCCGGCTCAAACTTGAATTCCACTTTATGATTTCCTGCTGGCAACTGTGCTGCACGCAGTACATAGTTAGCCCTGAAGTAAGGTTTTTCAACGCCGTCTACGTACATGTTCCATCCTTTATCATAGTATACCTCAGAAAACACAGCAACAATGTCACGCGGTGCGCTGTAAGAATAGATCAGACGGTCGGGATGGTAGCTATCCAGTTTGATAGAGGCGGTAGGATCCGCGCCTATTTCTCTTTTCTCATCGATTATGCCTTTATACCTGATGTCAACAATGGCCTCTGCCTTCGGATCGAAGCTGCTGATTGCTTTCATTTCCTCATCCGCATTCTGCACAAACTGTATCTTCGGAACGATCCAGGCATGGCCGGCAGCAGTAGGATTGGCTTCCATTTTATAGGCACCGGTCTTCTGATCCTGAGTAATGACATATTTCGTATTCAGCATATCCAGTACATCCTGGTTCACGCTTTTGGTCAGCTGACCATCGATGAGTTCCTGGTAACGCTTTAGCTTTGCTGCATGATAGCCGCCGATAGTTTTATGAAACTCAGAGGCACTTGCATCCTGAAATGTCGAAATACTCAGATCCAGTACCCTATAGTCAGGATCTTTATCGGAAAGGATAAAGGTATCTACATCTCTCGGCTGGAAATGATTCTTCAGGTCGGCCTTGTTCGCGAAATTATTGTTATTCAGGTACCTTCTGTCTACCTGCCACATATCGATAAGTATCGCAAGTCCAAGCAGTATCACCGCCAGCTGGAAACCCATTTTCTTATTGATCAACGCCCAGATCAGGCCATATCCTACCGCAATGAATAAAACAGACCTCAGCGCATCTGTACGGGCGAGGTCTGCGCGATCTGCGATAAGCGCACTGCCTATACTTTGTGCCAAACCTGCATTATTTTCCAGCAGCTGCGTCAGGTACTGCACCATTCGCTGGTGCATATCTGTGGTAAAACTAAAGAAAGCCGTAGGCATCACCGCGACAAGTAAGGCAAAACCACCTGTTATTCCAGCGGCAATGGTTAGTTTCTTTGTTAATACCTTCGGTTCATATCCCCCGTCCTGAATTTCTTTGATCGCCAGCAGCGCCAGCACCGGTACCATCAGGCCAACCAGCGCAAGGATAGATTCCACTGCCCTGAACTTATTGTACATCGGGAAATACTCAAAAAACAAATTAGATACGAGCGGAAAATTTTTCCCGAAGGAAAGCAGCATGAACAAAATGGTTGTACCCAGGATCCACCACTTTAAACGATTTCTTACGATCAGCAGACCATATACAAAAAGAAAGCAAATGATCGCACCAAAATAATAAGGCCCTGATGTGCCCGGTTTTTCACCCCAGTATTGCTGCAGGCCTATCTGTCCGGCCAGCTGTTGTATTGCAGGAGTCGGATCACCTCCGGTAAGCCCCTGTACAGCCTTATAAGTATGGCTTTCAGGTTTCACCAGTGCATCGATCCCACTTGCCCCACCATATAAATTTGGTATCAGGAAAGTAAAACTCTCGCCGACTCCCTGGCTCCAGAAATAAGCATAATCCTTGGAAAGGCCGTTTTTTTCTTCAGCGGCATCGGTGGTAACGTTCGACTGCCCCCTGTTAGACTCCTTACCATACTCGTATGTGGTCCACAACTTTCCGGCATTCACCATTACAGCCAGCAACAATCCTGCGCCCAGAAACGCAATGGCGCGTGTGTACTCAGCCAGTTTCTTCTCTTTCACTGCATGATATAACTCAATACCAACAAAGATCAGCAGCGCGATCATCAGGTAATAAGTCATCTGGATATGGTTGGCCCTGATCTCCAGTGCCAGAAACAGCGCAGTTAAGCTTCCCCCGATCCAATATTTTCCTCTAAGGGTAAGAATTACTCCGGCGATGATCGGCGCACAAAATGCAATGGCAAGCGCCTTATTGCTGTGCCCTGCGGCAATAATGATAAAGTTATAAGAAGTAAAGGCAAATGCGATGGCACCAGCTGCCGCAAGCCATGGATTGATCCGGAGCACGCAAAACAATAAATATGCACCTAAAAGGTACAACAGCACTGCGTCTACGGGATCCGGAAAGATCGTCTTAACCAGATTGATCACATAAGTAGCACCATTATAGGGATGTTCCACCCAAATCTGGTATGCAGGCATACCCCCGAACATTTGATTGGTCCAAAGCGGGCCTGTACCATCTTTGTCCTTGTAAGCCATTACTTCTTTGGCCATTGCCTTAGCCTGTATTACATCACTTTGGGCAGGTGCCTTTCCTTGCAAAACAGGGCTGAAATAGACAAAACAGATGATTATAAAAAATCCAATAATGGCCAGATGTATGCCATTCGCTTTTAACCAATTATTCATTAAGGGTTTTGTTTAAGATTTAAACTCAATCCCAAACTTAGATAATATTTTTTATTTTATCTCCTCATAATCTACAAAATCACCCAGCTTATCGGTTTTACCGGTCTTTGCCTGTGGTGGCATGTAATCTATGGAAATCGATCCCTCAGGCTTTTCCCCGGGTTGCTGGCTCTGGTTTTGAGCCTGTTGCTGTGCCTTATTAAACACGCCTTTCAAAATAACCGGAAACACAAGACGAAGTATGATCCGTATGATATACAGCACTAAGAAGCTGATTACTATAAACTTTAAAAATCCCATTTCATTAATAACGTTACAAATCTATATAAAATATAGACGGATTCGCATTTTCAATATTACAATACCCCGCAGATTATTGCAATACAATTATATTTCATCCACAATCTCAGATACCCTGCCGACTTGCCCGTCTTCCAGCCTCACCTTTATTCCCCTTGAATGATAAGGCGCAGAAGTCAGCAAATTTGCCACAATCCCCCTCGTAAGTTTACCGCTTCTCTGATCTTTCTTCAAAATGACATCTACTTCCAGACCGGGGTAAACATCCTTTCTATTCCTTCCGTCCATTCCTTAAATTTTTGTTTCCTTGCCAAATCTTTCGGCAAATAATTTCTCCATGGCAAACATTTCATCCCGCAATCTTGCCGCCAGTAAAAAGTCCATATCCTTCGCTGCCTTACTCATATCTTTTCTTGTTTTGTCTATTGATTTCTGCATTTCTGCCTTCGTCATATACTGCACTATCGGATCAGCCGCCATACTTACTTCATCGACTTCCACATAGGCTTTAGCACGTCTGGCCTCTCCGGAAGAGAAATCCAGCACAGAAGTCTGCTCCAGGATCGCTTCCCTGCTCTTGCCTACAGTTTTAGGTGTAATGCCATGTTCCAGGTTATAGGCAATCTGCTTTTCTCTTCTTCTGTTGGTTTCATCTATGGTTTTTGCCATCGAGTCTGTCACCTTATCTGCATACATCACCACATGCCCCCTGTCGTTACGGGCAGCTCTTCCTATGGTCTGGATGAGTGAACGTTCTGACCTCAGAAACCCTTCCTTATCGGCATCCAGTATAGCTACCAGCGATACTTCCGGCAAATCAAGCCCCTCTCTCAGAAGATTGATACCGATCAGCACATCAAATTCTCCGAGCCTCAGTCCGCGAAGGATCTCGACCCTTTCCAGGGTCTTCACTTCTGAGTGAATGTAGCGGCATTTGATATTCAGTCGGTCCATATATTTAGTCAGCTCTTCTGCCATCCTTTTGGTTAAAGTGGTAACCAGAACCCGGTCACCCAGCTTTATGGTCTTGTCTATTTCGTCCAGCAGATCATCTACCTGGTTAATGGCCGGTCTTACTTCTATCAGCGGATCCAGCAGCCCCGTTGGTCTGATCACCTGCTCAACATACACCCCATCAGACTTCTGAAGCTCATAATCTGCAGGCGTTGCACTGACATAGATCGTCTGTGGTGCGAGTCGTTCAAATTCATCAAAATTCAGTGGCCGGTTGTCCAGTGCGGAAGGCAGTCGAAAACCGTACTCTACCAGCGACAGCTTTCTGGATCGGTCTCCCCCATACATGGCCCTGATCTGCGGCACCGTTACATGGCTTTCATCGATCACCATCAAATAATCATCAGGAAAATAATCCAGCAGACAGAACGGGCGCATACCGGGTGCCCTTCCATCAAAGAAACGTGAATAATTCTCAATGCCGGAGCAGTAACCCAGCTCCTTCATCATTTCGATATCAAAATTAACCCTTTCTTCCAGTCGTTTGGCTTCCAGCAACTGACGGTCGCCGATCAGCTGGTTCTTGCGCACTTCCAGTTCTTCCTGTATTCCCCAGATGGAAGAATTGAACCTGTCTTTGGGCGTTACAAAAAGGTTGGCCGGATAAATGGCCATATCTTCCAGCTTTTCCAGCGTTTTCCCGGTCACCGGATCGATCACACTCAGTTCCTCCACATCGTCTCCAAAAAAAGAAACCCGGTAGGCAGAATCCAGGTAGGCAGGAAATATATCGACCGTATCTCCCTTAACCCTAAAGGTTCCCCTTTTAAAATCATTCGTGGTGCGCGCATACAGGATCTCGACCAGGCTATGCAGGAATGAATTCCTCGATATCCTTGTACCTACAGAAAACCGGAAGACCGACCTGGAGAAATCTTCCGGATTTCCCATACCATAAATACACGAAATAGAGGAAACCACAATAACATCCCTTCTGCCAGACATCAATGCGGATGTGGTACGCAACCTCAGTTTTTCTATCTCCTCGTTGATGCTCAGATCCTTTTCAATATACGTATTGCTGCTGGCGATAAATGCTTCAGGCTGATAGTAATCGTAGTATGATACGAAATAGTTAACCGCATTCTCAGGAAAAAACTGTTTAAACTCGCCATACAACTGCGCCGCAAGTGTCTTGTTATGACTCAGCACCAGTGTGGGTTTTTGCGTTTGCTCAATTACATTAGCTACAGTAAACGTTTTGCCCGATCCCGTAACACCGAGTAAGGTCTGGTAGTGCTCTTCGGCATTAACCCCCTGCACAAGTTGTTTAATGGCATTTGGCTGATCACCTGTAGGTTTATATTCTGAAGCAAGTTGGAATTTCATAGATTCAAATTTACGGAAACTATTTGCTAAATTTAGGTAATGATATATGATCTCAGCAAAACCAGTACCATAGCCAATATTTTCATTGCCGAACTTCGCGATGAGAATATACAAAAGGACGCCATGCGTTTCCGAAGAAATATGGAACGCCTCGGCGAATATTTTGCATTCGAGATCAGCAAAACACTTCAGTATTCAGAGATTCAAACCCAAACCCCCCTTGGCATAGCGACCACACCGCAGTTAAAAGAACAGCCGGTACTTGCCACTATACTCAGGGCAGGCCTTCCATTACACCAGGGATTACTAAATATTTTTGATCAGGCAGACTCGGCCTTTATTGGCGCCTACCGCCGCAACCGTAAAAGCGGAAGTTTTGAGATCCGGATGGACTACCTTTCCGCACCCGATCTTACAGACAGAACAGTCATCATCGTCGACCCGATGCTGGCTACCGGGCTCAGTATGGTCCTTTGCTGTAAAGAGCTGACCCGGAAATATAAAATCAAAGAACTGCATATCGTATGTGCCATTGCAAGCGCCGAAGGCTTACGCCATGTGCGGGCAAATTTCCCTAAAGCAAAAATATGGCTCGGCGCCATTGATGAGGAAATGACCAGTAAAGCGTATATTGTGCCCGGCCTGGGCGATGCCGGAGATCTGGCATACGGCACCAAGCTATAATGAGCTACCAACATGATTAAGCATATTTTTTTCGATCTGGACCACACCATCTGGGACTTTGACAGGAACGCACAGGAAACACTTCTGGAACTGTACACGCTTTATAAGCTGGATGAACTCGGTCTGAGTTCAGCAGAAAATTTCATCAGTACTTATACGGAAAACAATCACCGGCTCTGGGCAGATTATCACATCGGCAAGATCACTAAGGAGACCCTCAGGGCAGAGCGTTTCAGCAGTACATTTATCCAGCTGGGTGTACACCCGGAAAAGATTCCGCATCAGTTCGAAGACGACTACGTGCGCATCACCCCCACCAAGACCAATCTGTTCCTGGGTTCGGAAAAAGTACTCGCTTACCTGCAAAAAAAGTATACGCTGCACATCATCTCCAACGGCTTCAAGGAATCGACACTTATCAAAATGGAGGTTTCCAAACTCAATCCATATTTCACCAATGTGGTGATCTCTGAAGATGTAGGGGTCAACAAACCAGACAAGGCTATTTTTGAATACGCACTGGACAAGGCCAAGGCACTTAAGCACGAAAGCATTATGATCGGCGACAGCATTGAAGCTGACATTCGCGGGGCCCAGGGATTTGGCATGAAAGCCATTTATTTTAATCCGCTGAATAAAGAACTGCCGGAAGATGTAAAATCGCAGATTACACACCTGGAAGAATTACTGCATCATTTCTAAATAATTCACATCTTTACATTATGAAAAAGCTTTTATCCATTTGCGCAGTGGTTGCCGTAGTAACGGCTTGTCAGCCTGCTGCACCAAAGAATGACATGGTCATCACACCGACACCTGCTGGTGTACCTTCAGCTTCATCGGCCCCTGCAGTGCAAACGGCCGAAAGCGGGCAAAAGCCAGTCAACAACCCCGCACACGGACAGCCCTTTCATGATTGCGCCATTGCTGTCGGCGCTCCGCTGGCCTCTGCTCCGGCAGCGACAGCAGCCCCTGCCGTAAATGTAACGAATACGCCTGCCAGTGTTCCCGCAGCAGTACAGGCTCAGCCGGACAACAGCAATAAAGAGGTAAAACTGAATCCTCCGCACGGGCAGCCGGGCCATAGCTGTAAAATTGCTGTCGGCGCGCCATTAACATAAGCTGCAGCCGCGTAAAGAATGAAGATACCTCATATCAAAGGCTTTGATGAAGAAGCTTTTCAGAAGTACCTGAAGAATACCGGCTGGCTGATGTTTGGCAAGATATTCAGCATGGTGGTCAGCTTTGTCATTGCAAGGCACCTGGGGCCGAGCCTCTTTGGTGACCTCAGTTTTGCTGAAGCGCTTACCGCCATTGTCGCCGCAGTGGGCGCCCTGGGTCTGGATTCCTTTATCATTCGGGAGATCATCAATGAACCCCAAAAAAAAGACGAAATACTGGGTACCTCATTGGCATTAAGGATAGGCGTAAACCTCATTCTGATCCCTGTTAGTATCCTGGTATACCTCGTCTTTCACCATTTTTCCAGCCAGCCCGGCAATTGGCTCACCTGGATCATTTTCTTTTTTGCCGCTGCTTCCTTTTTCAAATCCTTTAACGTTATTGATTCGTATTTCCAGTCCCAGGTACAATCGAAGTACGTGGTGCAGGTACAAAATATCAGCCTTGTCCTGTCTAACCTTTTCAAGATCATTGTGGTATGGCTTCATGCCCCGCTCGTCTGGCTGGCGGTTGCGGCTACATTTGATGCCTTCATAGTTGCATTAGGGCTGGTGATCATGTACCATAAAAAGGGCTTTAAGCTCCGTACCTTTACCTTCAGCAGTTCCAGGGCAAAAGCATTATTGACACAGGCATTCCCATTGATCCTTTCTGCGGTAATGGTATCGATCTACATGAAAATCGATCAGGTCATGCTGAAAACGCTGGGCAGTACCGCGGTCGGCATTTACAGCGCCGCAGGGAAAATCAGTGAAGCCTGGTATTTTATTCCCGTAGCCATTGTTACCTCAGTTTTCCCGGCCATTATCAATGCCAGGAAGACCGACATAGCGCGGTACAACAAAAGACTGGTCAATTTATACGACCTGCTGATGCTGATCAGTCTTCCGGTCGCCATCTTTATCAGCTTCTTCGGAAATGACATTACCACCCTGATCTTTACCAATAAATATCCAGGCGCAGGGTCTATGCTCGCCATACACATCTGGTCGGGCATATTCGTTTTTTTGGGCAGCGCAAGCGCACAATACCTGCTCGCTGAAGGTTTTACCAGTATTTCCTTTCAGCGAACTGCCGTAGGTGCATTGGTCAATGTGCTGCTTAACTTATGGCTCATTCCGCTCTATGGCGGAATAGGTACATCCATTGCTACATTAATTGCCTGCGCCGTGTCTGCATTTTATATTCTGCTGATTCCAAAAACCAGGCGACAGGGCATACTGATGCTCAAATCCCTTTTTCTCATCAGCCTCTTTCAAAAGCTAATCGCCAGAAAAGGTACAGCCGCCTAGTTTATTATTTCTACTGATAAATTAGCTTTTTGCAGATAACATTTTAACTTTGATCCTCACGAACAACATTTTATACCAATAACAGATGGCATCCTTAAGAAAGGTAATCAGAGAGCTAGTTTACAAACCTAAAAATATACTGGACCTTATCCGGCTCAAATCCAATATCAAAAACAGTACAGGCCCGCTGAACATTATTATTGGTGCGCATACCACCAATTACGAAAACTGGCTGCCTTCCAATATTGAAAGCCTGAACCTGCTGCAGATCTCTTCTTTTGAAAACCTGTTCGGAGATAAAAAAGCGACTCGTTTCCTGGCCGAACATGTCTTTGAGCACATCAGCTATGAAGATGCGCTCCTTGCCCTTAAAAACTGCTATCAGTACCTGGAGAAGGGCGGAACGGTTAGGATTGCCGTACCAGACGGGTTCCATCCAAATCCGGATTACATTAATATGGTTAAACCCGGCGGCTTCGGCGAAGGCTCATTCGACCATAAATTGTTATACGATTACAAAAAACTTTCCCGCGTATTTCAAGAAGCTGGCTTCAGGCCCCGCCTTCTGGAATATTATGACGAAAACGGAGCATTTCATTTTAATGAATGGGACAGCAAAGACGGACACATCATCCGCTCCAGCAGGTACGATAAGCGTTTTAAAGAAGCTATCGGATACTCCTCTCTGATCGTAGACGGCATAAAAGATTAATACCCGGAAAATGAAAAACACATTATCTCCTTTATCATTATTTGATCCGGCGAAATTAAAGGTATTGCTCTCCCTGGGCTTTAAAGGCTACCTTGCAGAAAAGGGTTGGTTCGATGCTTATAAGACCAAATCTGCCATAGATCAGGATGGGAATCCGATTGCCTGGGTCACCTATTCCTTTATAGATTTCATTAAAGAACGCATCAGTAAACAGCACGATATCTTCGAATTCGGCTCTGGAAATTCTACCCTGTTCTATGCAGGCTTAGCTAAATCCGTTTATTCCGTAGAACACGATAAGGCATGGTTTGAAAAAAGCTCAAAGATCAATTTAGCCAACGTGAATATGATCCATTCTGATCTTGTTCCGGGGGGTGATTACTGCAAGACCGCCATAGCTACGGGCATGAAGTTTCATATGATCATTGTAGACGGACGCGACCGCGTAAACTGCTGTAAACAATCCCTGCATTCGCTAACCGAAGACGGTGTAGTTGTACTGGATGATTCTGAAAGAGCGGAATATGAAGAAGCCAAGGCCTTTTTCAAAGCCAATGGCTTTAAACACCTTCCTTTTTCAGGAATGGCACCCGGAGCCATTGTTTCCAAATGTACGTCCATCTTTTACAAATCTGACAACGCACTCGACATTTAATACCTTTCATAAAACACCAGCTTCTCCAATGGCAAACGATACAAACCAGCTCGTAGACGCATACAATAATTTTTATACCGGCAGCGAAGCCGAATGGCGGATGCTGGGTGCAAAATCCAAGGCCAAAAACCTGACGGAGGTTTGCAAAGGCATCAGGCCATCCAAAATACTTGAAGTAGGCGCCGGAGACGGAAGTATTCTTCATTACCTCAGCGAATGGAACTTCGGGGATGAGCTATATGCCCTGGAAATCGCTGAAAGCGGTGTATCCATTATCAAAAACAGGAACCTGCCGGGGGTCAAAGAAGTAAAAAGTTTTGACGGCTACACCATCCCCTATGCAGACGACAGCTTCGACCTCATTATACTTGCCCATGTGCTGGAGCATGTTGAACATGAACGGTTGCTGCTAAGAGAGCTGAGGCGTGTAGCCAGATACATTGTGATCGAAGTTCCGCTGGACTACCGTTTTGGTGTAGATAAGCGCATGAAGCATTTTCTGGACTACGGCCACATCAACATGTATACCCCAACACTGATCCGCTTCCTTTTACAAAGTGAGGGAATGCGCGTCATGGCAGATAAAACTTCCCTTACACCTATAGACACAGTTAAATTCTGTGAGTTTAATGTTTTAAAGAAACCAAAAAGCATCAGCAGGATCCTGAAGATCGAACTGGAATACCGGATTAAAAAGTTCCTCGGTTCCCTGCTGGGAAAAAACAAGACCGAGGAATTTGGAAATGCTTATACTGTTCTGTCCGAAAAATCCGGCAATGAACTGAAAATACTATCCTGACCTTATGCAGACCCTTGCCCCCATTGCATTATTTGTCTACAACCGTCCACGGCATACGGAACGTACGATCAAGTTCCTGCAACAAAACGACCTTGCCGCCGAAAGCAGGCTATTTATCTTTTCCGATGCAGCGCGGTCTAAGGCAGATGAAGAAAAAGTAGAGGAGGTCAGGGAATTCATCAAAACCGTAACCGGCTTCAAAACGATCGAGATTATCGAAGCCAAAGAAAATAAGGGTTTGGCTCAATCTATCATTTCCGGGGTCAGCAGGCTGATTGATGCTTATAAGCAGGTGATCGTATTGGAAGACGATCTGATCACGTCTCCTTATACGCTCAGCTATTTTAATGAAGCACTGAATAAATACCGCGATGCGGAGCAGGTGATGCACATCGGGGCTTATATGTACCCCTTAAAAGAGAATAACCTTCCTGAATCCTTCTTTTACCGTGCAGCAAGCAGCTGGGGCTGGGCCACATGGGAAAGGGCATGGAAGCACTTTGAACCCGATATCCATATACTGGAAGCAAGCTTCGATAAAAACAAAATAGCCGCGTTTAGCATAGACCATACCATGAACTTCTGGAAACAGATCCAGGAATTCAAAAAAGGAAAAAACAATTCATGGGCGATCCGCTGGTATGCATCGATCTTTTTAAAAGGCGGACTTACGCTCAACCCGGCACGTTCGCTGGTCAACAATATCGGTCACGACGGATCGGGTGTCCATTCCGGAATCAACGACATCTATCATGTCATCATTAATCCCAACCCCATTACACAATTTCCTGAAGTATTGGCTGAAAATCAGCAAGCCTACGCAGCCATCAGAAATTTCCTGAAGCACCGTAAAGGCTCGCTGTGGCAGAGAGTAAAACGTTACATTGCCGAACACGTGGTCAAAAAATAGAGCCGTTCAGTAAAGGAGCCCTATTTCAGGTCTTTCAGGATCTCAGCTACCGCCCTTTCGAGCTGCGGGTCCCGGTCTGCCAGCCTGTCTTCAAAAGTATTTTTCACATAGATATCAGGAGAAACACCTTCCTTTTCTATATTCTTACCATCGAGTGTATAACAGCCCCACGAAGGCAACCGGTAAGAAGAGCCGTCTACCAGTCCTTTTGCTGAAGTAAAAATGATCCAGCGATACGTTTCCGTACCGATCACCTTGCCCAGTTTGAGCGCCTTGAAACCAGCCGCAGTCATCTCAGCATCACTCAGCGACTGCTCATTGATCAGCAGCACGATCGGTTTGGCAGCCGGTGCGAAATTACTTTGCGGCGCAAGCTTCCCGCCCCTGTATTTCCATTGCAGATAGGGCCGCTGAGCCAGAAACTTCAAAACCTCATCATGCACGTTCCCACCAGTATTATAGCGCAGGTCGAGAATCACTGCTTCCTTATTGTTCTCCTGCGCAACCATATCCAGCAGAAAATTCTCCAGCTCGCCCCCGCCCATATTTTTCATATACGTATAGGCGATGCGGTCGTTGCCCAACTGCTTCACACGCTGCCGGTTCTTAGCAATCCATTCATCGTACAGGTTGGCTCTGAGTGCACCTCCGTTTTGCGGGTGTACCTTTGCCGTCACTTCCTTTCCGTCGCGCTTCAGCGTCAGGATCAGCTCAGTATCAATCGAAGGACTGGTAAAATAGAAGTCCCTGTCTTTAGTTTTCTCTACCGCGACTCCGTTGACAGCAACCAGCACATCACCTGGCTTGATGTTCACCCCCTTATGCAACCCGTTGCTCCTGGCCACCACACGGTCAACCCGGCAGGGGTCGTCGCCGGCAAAAATAATCCCTGTCTCATTGGTCACATAGTTCAGGTTTTTGCGTTCTTCGTTACCGTAACTGTTAAAGCCCATATGTGATGAATTGAGCTCGCCCAGCATATCATTCAACAAAATACGCAAATCCGAGCGGCTGTTTACTTCGGGCAGATAGGCCGCATAGCGCTCTTGCATCTTTAGCCAGTCTACACCATGAAATTCCTCATCATAGAAATTCTCTTCCAGTCCGGCCCAGGTCTCGTAAAACATTTGGCTGAACTCTCCGCTCAGGTTCCTGGTGAATTTATGGCTCATATTCAGCCCATCCAGCCTGTTGCCGTCTATATTGTACTTATGAATGACACCCCTGGCCAGCGTATAGATCTTGCCTGAAGCTTCCACAAATCCATTACCCGTTCCATCAGTTACCTTTTCTGTCTTGTTGTTTTCAAAGGGCTCGATGATCGTCCGGTATAACGACATGGAACCACCTTCATGATTGGAGGCAAAGAAAACATAGGTCTTCTCACCCTTAGCCAGCACATCGGTACCATACTGCTGCCCAAAACCCGGGCTCACCTGCTCTACCCTGTCCATGATGTTCTGAACATTGATGGTGATGATATCCGCAGGCTTTACCTCTGCCTTTTTATCGGCTGATTTCTTTGCGGTATCTGTCTTCTCGTCTTTTTTAGCGTTCTTCTTCGTAATCTGCTTTTCCGAGACCTTTTTCTCTTCTTTCTTTTCCTCTTTCTTCTCGTCAAACAACTCATCAAACTTATCGCTACGGTAAGGATCATCGTATTCATCCAGTGCCAGGCGGTAAATATGGCTGTCCTGCATTCCTGTAGGATAAGACGGCTTGGTCCTCGCGCTGGTAAAGAAAATATGCTTACCGTCCGGAGACCACATTGGCCCCGCCTCAGTAACCCCGGTATTGGTCAGGTTAATGGTCTTGTTGTTTTTGATATGGTGCACAAAGACATCCTGTTCAAAATTCCTGTAAGCCGTGAACAGTACATATTCTCCGTTTGGTGAAAATGACGGTCCTGAATTTTGAAATGCCCAGATCTCGTCCTTCACAATGGTTTTGCTCTCAAGCGACTTCAGGTCGAGCAACCTTACTTCATTCCGTCCACTCAAATATACGGCCTGTGTGCGTTCCTTGTTGAAAGTGACAAGCCTGTTATTCCCTGCGTCTTTGGTCAGCTGCTTCAGCTTACCCTTTCCATCCGCAGAGATGGTAAACCAATTCTGGTACCCTTTATAGGTCTGGCTATATAACAGGGTTCTGTTGTCATTCAGCCATTTTATTTCCAGTGCCCGTTCAGCAAATGAGCCGCCACCGGCGTTCCTGTCTATCTGTCTGATAAACTTTCCCTCGGCATCACTTACAAATAATTCGCCTCGTGAAATAAAAGCCAATTTTTTTCCGTCGGGTGAAAGGTCGAATGCTGAAACCGCTTCCCTGATATTGAATTCCTGCTCTTTTCCAAGCACATTATTACGTGAGATCGCAATCTTAATCTGCTTCGCACTTTTCGATGCAACATCATATAGATAAATCTGATAGTCCTTTTCGAACACTATAGAATTTCCTGATGCGGAAACAAAAGGGCGCTTTATTGATGAATCAAAGGCGGTCAATCTGGTCTTTTTGCCGGCAGAGAAGGTATAAAGGTTGTACTCATCATTACTTTCATCAGAAACAAAGTACACATTCCCGTTCTTATCTACCGTGGCCCAGAAATCCTTTCCCCTGTAATCGGTATATTGTTTATAGCTTTTAGTTTTCGGATTGTACGATTGTATATCGGGATTAAAAGCGCCTTTATAACGCTTTCTGTTCGCGAAGTTCCTGCTCTCCCAGGTATCATTGAAGAACAGCTCCCCATTGGGCGCCTCGGCTACATTATGTACAGTATTGAAATAATTATTGAACAACCTTACTGCCGTACCGCCTTCAGCATTTACCTTATAAGCGGTATACATATTATATCTTCCCGAAGTAAAGTAGATCGCCTTCCCGTCCCAGCTCCAGTTCTCCACTTCATCTCCCGCATCGTTAAAGGTCAGTTGCCGCACTTCACCACCGGCAAGGGGCATCACATAGACATCATAATTGCCAAACTGATCTGAAGAAAAAGCCAGCCATTTTCCATCCGGAGATACCCTTGGGCTGATCTCATTGCCCGGCATCGCCGTGATCCGGTTGGCCGGCCCACCCGCAGCAGGGACTTTCCAGAGATCACCTTCATAGCTGAATACCACGGTCTGCCCATCGGGTGTCAGGGCAGGATAAGCCATAAACCTGGTATCGTTTTGTGCCAGAGCGACAGTACCAAAACCGACCAGGACAGACAACACTAAACATGCGCGCGCGATGCGCAGAGAGAATTTAGACAACAGTTCCTTCATTTGTTCGTATAGTTTTTTTC
>DATFQH010000265.1:0-6449 GCA_035264385.1 Pedobacter sp. | reverse complement strand
ACCGATTGAACGAAAAGTCTGGATTGTACGGAAACGATGGTGTGAATCAAGTTATGGAGATTATACGTGCTGCTCAATCAACGGTTTTTTTCCTGGATGAAGATCAAAGAATTCACATCAAAGATATTGGCTCAGTAAACGAAATACGTAAATGGGCTAACCTTGAGGGTGCAAATGTTCAGGAAATGGAGCTGAGTTCTCAGTTTAGATGTGGCGGTTCAGATGGTTACATTGCCTGGTTAGATAATACCCTTCAGGTGCGGCAAACAGCAAACGATTCACTCGAAGGTATCAATTATGATTTTAAATTATTTGATTCTCCTGTTGAGCTTAGGGACGCTATCATCGAGAAGAATCAAATTAACAATAAAGCCCGTATGGTAGCAGGTTACTGCTGGGACTGGAAAAGTGATAAGAACCCTGCTGTTTATGATGTGGTTATACCTGAATTTGATTTTGGTATGAAATGGAATCTGAAAACAGATGGAAGTCTTTGGATCATCAGCCCCGAGTCTGTGAATGAGGTTGGCTGCATTCATACTTGTCAGGGACTTGAGGTTGATTACATAGGAGTTATTATTGGTGATGATTTAATTGTAAGAAACGGTCATGTAATTACTAATCCACATAAACGGTCTAAGAATGATTCCTCTGTACGAGGGTATAAGAAATTGCTGGAAAGAGATCCGATTGAAGGGGCAAAGTTGTTAGATCTGATCATTAAGAATACCTACAGAACGTTGATGACAAGAGGTATGAAAGGGTGTTATGTTTATTGCACGGATGATGAAACTGGAGAGTATCTTAAAAAGGTGATCAGCGGTTTTAATTTGAAAACTTCATAATGGATAATTGCTTACTTTGAACAATAAAATAAACTAAATGAAACGTATCTTAATTACACTCTTATTCTCGCTTTGCTGTTCGATTGCTTTTTCTCAATCCTTAGAAGCAACAATAGTCTACAAAAACACTTACAAAAGTAAATATCCCAATCTAACGGATGCTCAATTAACAGAACTATTGGGGACTGTTCAAAATTATTACATCAAAGGAGAAAATTATAAGTCTGTATCTGACGGGAAAATGATGCAATGGCAACTATATAGGGGGCCAGAAAACAAAATCTATAACAAGATGTCAAACTCTGATAAAGCTATGGTGTTAGATGCTTCAATAAATGAAGATCAAGTTATCAGTGTGAAAGTGGAAAAGAATGCAGCGACAATATTGGGTTACAAATGTGATAAATTAATATTGCAATGTAAAAGCGGAGTGCAGAACTATTTTTTTGCGCCCAATCTTTTTATAGATAAAAAACTGTATAGTAAACATGCTTACGGGAATTATTACGCGTTTCTGTCTGCGTCTAATTCAGCTCCACTCAAAATGACTATAGATGCTCCGACTTTTTACATGGAAGGAATAGCAACCAGCGTAAGTCTTGGTAAGGTAAGTGATGATATTTTTAAACTGCCTGCTGAGGGAAAGTGATAAAGTGATGAGCCAAAAGTCAACAAAAATTATCAGGACATTCACTTACTATGCTGGATAAAAAATAAAGGACTAAGACACCATAAACAACACAAAAATTAATCGCTTATCCAGAGCCTCATAAATTTCTATAAAATATATGACACATCCTCTCGAATTCTACAGCTCCCATAATCAGTTTTATCTTGTGGATAAACTATCGGACATTGATACTGCATCAAATTTTTGGACACAATCTGCTTTTGACGACAGGCTGGCGATTAATGCTGGTGTATTAGGAATCGGAACACAGTGTTATTCATCAGTCAAAGCCGAATTAAGCATCCTGGATGCTGAAAATGCTGCGGTAGATTTCGAGGCATACGATCACATCGTTGAAGCTGGGATAGATATCAGTTCAGGAATACTCCAGGTTTTAAATTGTCCGGATTCTTTTATAGAACTGGAGTTAACGATAAAGCCCGGGCGCTATCGTGTTAGAGTGTACTCAGCCAATCTAGCTATAGTTTTAGATGAAGATGGCGAAGATTATTACAAAATAGAACTGTGGCCAAGTGATATCATGGAACGGAAAGTGCTTAAGCAGTATGAGTAAAAATGAAAAATATGAAAAACCGGAAGGGCCAAAGAACATCTATTTACGCATGTCTTTAATTGAATGGGATTTCCAATAGCGTTTGCCGTCTTTATTTCCATCCCATACATTGGTAACAGCGTTTATTTTAGTCGGTAAATCCTGCTCTACAAAAATTTTATATTTTGATATTCTTCTGAATGTTCTGTTCCAGCGTCTTTTGTCTGCCTTTTCAGAAGTTGCTGTTGTAAACCCAAAAATTGGAGTTTTCCTGATTGACCGTGCCATATAAGTTGTATACTCGATAAATAATTATAAATCTGGAAAAACTATCGCATTCAGGGAGTTTAGTTTCCTGCTGGCATCCGTTAAAACAACCAAATCCTCTACTTTCTCATTAAAATTAGAACTCCATCTATTGACCTGTATTGCTGTGCCAGCCATACAGACCATTAACATACCCTTGCCCGCACCAACCTCAGAATAATCTATATCAGTTGCAATAATTGCATTTCCCCCTAAATTTAAGCAATTGAGACGTAATCTATCTTTGCAAATGTCTTCGCCTTGCTTTACTTTATTGCCCATTGTATTGGATTGAGTTCCAAATAAATCGTTCCAG
The DNA here is from genome assembly GCA_035264385.1 of Pedobacter sp. GTDB lineage: Bacteria > Bacteroidota > Bacteroidia > Sphingobacteriales > Sphingobacteriaceae > Pedobacter. The sequence continues at coordinate 3,759 of DATFQH010000265.1, read as the reverse complement.
GAAGCAGATAGGTCTGACATAAAACCTGTGCCTCCGACGGATTGAGCGCTTACTATTCCAATTGGTTCGTACTCCCATGCATTTGGGGAGTTTTGTGTCAAGATCGGGATGAGGGAGATTCTGGCCTTTATGGTATCTGTCAATTTCGATTTTTGTTTCTCAATTGAATCTCTAATCGTGGCCACCAGAGGTAATGCACAATCATTGCAGTATGCCTCAATATCCTTCCCGGTCTGAGTATTTATAAATTCTGTAGAGGTATCCTTGATAATATATCTACTGGTCATAAAACCATCTAATTTTTTATCGCAATTTGGACAAGTTTTATATGTACTCATTTTTCAGTTGTTTGGTAACCTAAGATATGCAAGTTTAGAGGTGATAACCAATATCTTAAAAATATATGTGAGTATAACATATAGGTGATAATCTAGTATATTCAAAGGACCTTAACTAAGGTTTTAAAATATGTTAGCTCTCTTAGCAGACTTTTGGCTTTTCATTCTCTTAGCTATTCCAGCTACGATACTGACGATTTATAAAGCTCGGATCAAAGGTGCGATAGGAGAAAAGACAGTTGCCTGGAGATTATCCAGATTACCTAAGTCAAGGTATAAAATAATCAATAATCTGGTGCTCAGCTCTGCTGGCAAGACCTCCCAAATTGATCATCTGGTAGTCTCTGATTATGGACTCTTCGTGATTGAAACTAAGAATGTCAAAGGTTGGATTTTCGGCAGGGAGAGTTCTGAATTTTGGACTCAGGTGCTCTTTAAACGCAAAGAGTATATTTACAATCCAATTCGCCAGAACGGTGGTCACATGCAGGCACTGAGGGTGGCGCTGGATGGTTTTCAAGATATCGTTTATATTCCGATAGTCGCTTTTTCCAGTAATGCTTCGCTTAAAATAGAAGTTACTTCTGCGGTTGTCTATACGAATGAGCTACTGGAAACGATCAGAGATTATTCAGACTTTAGGTTATCTGACGAAAGGAGAGATGAGATTTTTACTTTGCTTAGCTCTTTGGATGTTAGCCATAGTTATAACCGCCGCAAACATATCCGGGAAATCAAAAAAAGAGTAAATGAACGCGAACGACAGGTAGAGCAAGGCATTTGCCCGCGGTGTGGTGGTCATCTATTGCTACGAAAGGGCACTTATGGCAAATTTTTGGGATGTAGCGGCTTTCCGAGATGTAAGTTTACTTCTAATGGAAACTGAGATAAAGCATTAACAATCATCATCTGCTAACCTGGTTCTAGTCCATGGCCCACCGAGAAAATCCCTTTCTGCCGCCCAGCCATATTGAAGGTCAAAAACCTCATTCAGTGTGTTATCGTGCAGTATAAGCTGTTCCAAAGCAACAATTTGTATGTCTTCAGGCATTTAAAGTTACGAGTTATCGCCTTTTACGGTCCGATTTTCAGGAAGGGTTACAAAAGCCATATAGCTTTCCGATAATTTAGTGGAGGTTTCTTTTAGAAAGCTCATATTAAGTTGCTAATTAACTGTACTTATTCTATACTACATCCATTTATAATAATGGCCTCTTAAAACAATATCTATGATCTAAATAAGCTTAGTGTTTAAACATGTCCTAAAGAAGCTGACGCCAGCGGTCAGGGTTAAAATAAATTTGTAATAACGAAATTTATTTATTTACTTTAATTATTGGTTAAATAATGTTTAACTAATTTTTACAGATTTTTAGCACAGGTAAGTATGGCTGTCTCTTTTAAATCAGAAGATCTTGTTAAATTCTATTCAGATTCATTAATTAAACTAATCGAATCTGTCAGTAAGGTTATCTATATCGCATTCTTTTTTATACTTTTTTGCTGGATATACATCATAGAAGGCCTGAATATAAGATATGAGGCATTTAATGCTGATCATAACAAACAAATAGAAAATCTGACGGCACAATTAAAAACGCAAAAAAAGAAACTATATACCCTAAATTACATTAATGACAGGAGACCTGTTTTGGGAGAGAATAGGGACACTGCCTTATTAAAATCATCTAAACGAACTCAGCTGGATATACCCTATGCAAAGTCATTAATTGAAAAGGAAACCGCTTCAACAGTATTAAGTCCTGATACTTTAGCTAAGAAAATCGCGAGATTAAAGTCTGAAATTGATAACGCCTCTTCAATGCTGGAACAAAAAGAGTTCAATGACGTTATTAAAGACATTCCCTTTCCTTTTAAAACCATTTTCTACTTTACAAGTAGTCTCAAAAATGGGCCTCAATCCCTAATCATACTCATAACGCTGCTACTGATTTACGTATATTTTAGCCGCATCAAAGTCCTAAAATACTCAGCAAGGATGATCAGGATCATTAAATCAGATGAATCATTTCAAATAAATCCGCATAGAGATATTAGTGTAACTAATCCCTTTTGGTCGTCTCCAATTCCTATAAAAAGCATACATATTAGTGATGATGAGTACCTCGAATTCACAGGCAATAAGGGGAATAAGTATACATATGTCATATTTCTCTATGCAATATTTGTCATACTATTAGGTATTGAGATTAGAATGCTTTGGTTGCAGACCAGCTATAATTTAGTTTCCCCGTTTAATAAATTGTTTTTCGCTTCTTTCTTTATGGTGGTTCTGTCTATTTGTTTTGTTATAGACTGGATCAGTAAATGGAGAATACCTGATAATCTTAACAATGAAAAAAATGCAGTTAACTACAATAGACGCCGGTTTGTATTGGCCAGTGGCAGCATTACGCTGATGTTGGGAGTTTATTTTTGCAGCAATAAGATTAGCAAATTTATTAGGCCTTTAAAGCGTAGAATTAAGGCGGTTCTGGCGTTAATGAATAAGAAAGAATTTTTTGGGAATTTTGTCCGCAATTCCAATACTAAGAACTATCATTTTTTTGATGAAAAAGGACATAACCCTACCGTTAAGTTTGCAACAAAGAAGGGGTGGGAAAATTTTGAAAGGAAATCTAAAGTAACTCTCAACACCCAAGTTTTAAGAAGATTGACCGCCAATAGAGAATATATCAATCCATGGATGCTCGAGCATTTAGCGCTGAGCCTTATAAAAGATGGAAAGTATGAAGAAGCTTTTACATTACTTAATGAACGCATCGCTGAATATGTTCAAAGCATCAGGCTATGGGACTTGTTTGCAAAAATCTATTTTGTTTCATTAAAAGCTGATCCAAAATACGCAGAGACCTTTAAAAAGCTTTGTAAAGCCTCTGATTATTATGATCCCATTTTAAAGCAGAGGATAATTAAGTTTAACAGTGAGCAATGGCAAAAGAAGTTGGTTTTAAAAAATAAACATATATTTAACAAGCAAAATCTTTCGGGCAAAAACGTATTTTAAGTATAAAATAGGCTTTTAGAGTCAGATCGTGAGTGCAATTCTTACGCAAATTTGCCCTTATAATTCAGCCAAACGACCTGGTGTAAATGATTTAACTATCATATTTTATTCCTCGCCCCAATCACCATACGGCCGCACCGCCAAACTGGAATTAAAATACCGGTGATCATCACTAACTTCTTTGCCAACCCAGGAGGGTTTATCAAAGGCCTGATTTTCATTCTGCAACTCTATCTCGGCTACAAGCAACCCTGCATTAGCACCCAGAAACTCATCGACCTCCCATACCAAATCTCCTGCAGGAATTTTATACCGGATCTTTTCCGTGCCGACCTTAGTAAATGAATTCATCATCGCAATGGCCTCCTCATAAGGTACCTCATATTCGAACTC
>DATFQH010000264.1:0-6116 GCA_035264385.1 Pedobacter sp. | reverse complement strand
GGAATGGTAGGCTCAGCTATCGTAAGGAAACTGGAGCAATTGGGGTATACGAATATCATCACCAGAACATCCAAGCAGCTTGACCTATGTAATCAGCAGGCTGTAAACCAATTTTTTCTGGATGAAAAACCAGCGTATGTTTTTCTGGCCGCAGCAAAGGTTGGCGGTATCCAGGCCAATAACGAATACCGTGCAGATTTTCTCCTTAATAATCTGTTGATTCAGGCCAATGTAATTGAAGCATCAAAGGTTCATAGCGTGAAAAAGCTTTTATTTCTTGGATCCTCCTGTATCTATCCCAAACTTGCCGCTCAGCCCATCAAAGAAAGTTGCCTGCTTGCCGGACATCTGGAGCCTACCAATGAGCCATATGCCATTGCGAAAATCGCAGGGATAAAATTATGCGAGGCTTTCAGAGATCAGTACGGTTGTAACTTCATCAGCGTGATGCCCACTAACCTATACGGGCCAAATGATAACTACGATCTTAACAGCAGCCATGTGCTGCCCGCACTGATCAGGAAGTTCCATGAGGCCATGGCCGAGGGCCGGAAAGAAGTGGTGCTATGGGGTTCAGGCAAGCCAAAGCGAGAATTCCTCTACGTCGACGATCTGGCCGAAGCCTGTGTGTTCCTGATGAAGTTTTACAACCAGCGTGAAATCCTGAATATCGGAACCGGAAAAGACATCAGCATTAGTGAACTGGGCATGCTCATAGCAGACATCGTAGGCTTTAAGGGTACGATCGTTCAGGATGAAAGCAAACCGGACGGCTGTCCGAGAAAGCTGCTGGACGTAACAAAAATCAATCAATTGGGCTGGACATACAAGACCGATATTAAAAAGGGAATTATGCTCGCCTACGGAAATTTTCTACAGAACAAAACACACTGGCAAACTGCCTAAACTCCATCCTATGTTTATTCAAACACGTTACGTTTTTATCATCAGTTACATCCTCCCAGTGACGGATATCATAATGCTCAATGCGCTCTATATGCTTGCAGCTCAACTGACAGGTGGGCATCAGGAAATCCTTTCGCATGAGACCACCAAGAATTATCTTATCGTATGTAACCTAATATGGCTTTCCTGCTCTGCCGCTATGAGTTTATACACGGTAAGCGGTAACCAGAAGGTTGAAAAACTTTATGTGCTTACCATCAAGAGCCTGTTGCTTCATTTGCTGATGTTTGGAGCCTACTTCTATATCTCCGAAGCCACTTTGCGGTTAACCCTGCAATTTGCGGTGGTGTTCTACCTATTGTTTTTTTGTGTATTTATCATCAGCAGGTTCTTTGGAAGTGCTTTTCACGACATTTTTCTGAACAGGGACAGAGCGACAAAAAAAGTAGCTATCCTGGGATCAAATAATACTGCGCTACGGTTTTCTTCCTTTCTTCAGAATCAGAGAAATCTGGATTTCTATGGCTTCCTGGGCAATGATGACAGTTTATATGCACAGGATAGGGAAATTGTATCCCCCGATGTTGTAAAACGTTTTCAGGAGGCCGCCCGAGATGGGGTGACTGACGTGTATGTTGCTGTGTCTCCTGAAAGACTTGCTGAAGTAGATGCGCTACTCAGTGAAGCAGAACGGCACTGCCTGCGGCTTAAATTCATCCCGGATCTGAGTAGCTCCATAACTTATCCTTACAGCATGAGTTATATTGGAAACGAATTCCCGGTAATCAGCGTAAGACATGAGCCACTTGAGGAAATAGGAAACCGTTTCTGGAAACGTGTTTTTGACATCACCTTTAGTTTATTCGTAATTGTTGCCGTATTTAGCTGGCTATTTCCTCTGGTGGCGTTTCTGATTAAACTATGTAGCAACGGACCAGTTTTCTTTAAACAATTGAGAAGCGGAAGAAACGATCAGCCTTTTTGGTGCTATAAGTTCAGAACAATGGATATCAATGAAAATTCTGACTCCAAACAAGCTGAGAAGAATGATCATCGGATTACGAAAATAGGCAGCATACTAAGGAAAACCAGTCTGGACGAACTTCCGCAGTTCTTTAATGTCCTGCTGGGCGACATGAGCGTAATCGGTCCAAGGCCACATATGCTGAAACATACCTATCAATACAGGCAGGTCATCAGTCACTTTATGGTAAGGCATTATCTGAAGCCAGGAATAACAGGCTGGGCACAAGTAAACGGGTTCAGAGGAGAGACCAGGGAAAACAAAGACATGGAGGGCCGGGTGCGGCATGACATATTTTATCTGGAAAACTGGACGGTAATGTTAGACATTAAAATCATCATTAAAACAATCTTGAATGTGGTAAAAGGAGAGGAGAACGCCTACTGATTGGTTATTTTTACATAAGTTCTCTTAGCTCTTCTTCACTTTTTAGGGAAAGCAGCTCAGCGTATTTTTCTAACAGCTCTATATATTTATCTTTCCAGTAATTGATTTGAATCAGGACTTTTTGATCTTGGTCCACTGTATCAGAAAATGGCATGCCGTCGTTTTCCCGCTCAAGAGCCAATTCAGGGAAGGCCCCAGAAAAATCATATTTCATCGCTTTTCCGATCGCTAATATCGTGCTTGGTTTGAGTCGTGGTAAGTTAAACCAGTTATAGACTGAGCGACGATTAACACTCGTTAATCTGGCGATATCGCTGATGGAATGTCCGTTCCGTCTGATTATTTTTTCAATGTACTGGCCATGATGCGTTATATTCATAAATAGTTACGTGTTTCTGGTTCGGTTACTGTAATTTATATCGTATTATTTGTTCAATTTACTTCCAAATAAATTTGGTCTCTCTAGCGCAAATACTGTGCCTTACAACCGTGAGATTTACGAACTGATTTAAATAGATAAAGATAAATGTAACTGGCTATTTGCGCGCACGGAAATACATTATGACCTGCGCCTGCATCAAAATCGAAAGATCTATGAATCTATGAGCCACTTCCATACCACCCCACGAATAGCCTCATAAACTTTATTAGAAAGGCCTTAAATCTATGATTTGAGGCCTTTTTTGTTTTAGGGCAGATTAGACAATATTAAGTAAATTCAAAATAAGAGAGAACATTGTATGCATAGCGAGTGCATTGAAGGCAAGAGAAAATCGTAATCAGCGTTGCCCCGCATTATTTCTTGTTAAAATCCTCTGAGGTGCTGCCTGTGTGGCTTGCATCGTCATCAGGATTTTCTTGAGGCTTTGGTGATGAACCAATATAGCCGTCATCACTCAGGGAGTCGTATCCCTGTGTACCAGTATTGTCCAGTCCGTCTCTGGGACTGATCGGTGTGGAAGGAGTTATGGGTTTCTTTGACATGATTTTAATGTTGATATGAAAACAACACGAAGCAACAAATTATGTTTTCTGTGTTGCATTCCAGCAAACATATATTTGTGGAATAGTTTACTAAAATTTTGTATAATACTTGACCAAAGTACAAGCTCGTCGAAGTTTATGAATCACCCTTGCGGAACCACCTGTTTTGGTTCAATATGTGAATCCACGGGTTATCTCTTTCTAATTCTTGCCGGTCGACGTATCCACCTTCTGTGGTTTACCATCACTTGAGTTTACACCACTGTTGTTACTCCCATTCATACTGCCTGTGGCATTAACTACATCTTGCGCTGTGCTGTCCTGATTTATAGAATCGTTTACCGTTGTAGTCGGGATGGTATCAGCATCGGTTTCCACTCGTTTGTCGGGTGAGGAGCAGGATGCTATTGTCGCAGTCGCCACCGCTAAGATATATACCTTGTTATTCATGTTTTTTCAATTTATTGAGTTAGACTTATTTCTTTCTAACCCATTTAATGGCCTTTAGTTTCATCTTTATGCTAATAAGTGCTGGGTATTCAGATTATTGTTGAAAGGATGATACCAATAGCCAGATAAATTGAGGTCTCCAACTACAGTGAATAAATACGCGTTTATTAACTTAAGTTAACGGGTCAGTCGGTTTAGTCTCTTTACATTGCCGATCAATTTGCAATAACAACATGTAGAATTACCAATATGGTCCTCTATTAAATGTTTGCCGGGTGAGGATGATAGAAAAAAACTGTAAATTCAAATTCATGTACCGATAATCACTTAAAATATTAAAGAATGCAATTGGATAGTAGTAAAATGGATCAAATTCTTTTGGCTTTTTTAGCCAGGTATGTTACCCTGTCTGAAGAGGAGAAGAATGTCATTACTGATTTAGCCATTTTTAAAAGTTTTAGAAAAGGAACAATATTATTAAAGGAAGGGCAAATTACGAGAGATGGTTATTTTGTGATTCAGGGATGCCTCAGGTGTTATTATATGGTTGATGCAGAAGAAAAAACTACAGCCTTTTATACTGAGTCCGAATCCCTAACTCCTCCAGGTGCGTTAACAGGTAAGCCTTCAGAATATTATGTGTCTTGTTTGGAAGACTGCATCCTGACCGTGGGCAGTTCCGAAACAGACGATGAACTATTCAGCAAGTATCCAAATCTGGAAAAGCTCTGCCGCACGCTGTCGGAAGATTTACACTCAAAAAGTCAGGTCGCATTTGACAGCTTTAAAATTTCTACACCTGAGCAACGCTATTTAAATTTTTTAGAAACAAGACCAGATTTGGCTCAGCGGGTACCACAGTACTATCTGGCAAGTTTTTTAGGTATTACGCCGCCCTCTCTAAGCAGGATGAGAAAGCGACTGGTCAGAAAAGCTTCGTGAATCCAGCAGATCAATTATTGACCGTCATTTATAAACCCCGCGGCAACTAAACAACAGACCAGGCATGATTAAGTATTGAAAGCAATAGTCTACAAAAAATATGGGCCTCCTCAGGTGGCAGAGCTGGCTGAAATACCGAAACCGGTTCCTAAAGGAAATGAGGTATTGGTAAAAGTGTACGCTTCCACAGTAAACCGGACAGATGCAGGCTATAGAAGTGCGCAGTATTTTGTTTCACGGCTCTTCACCGGATTGATCAGGCCAAAAAATCGAGTTTAAGTCGGTAATGTCGTCCTTGAAATCCTTTCTTAACTCACCTGAGCGATAGCTGGCAAGTATGTTTTTTCGGGCGCGTAATCTGCTCACAACAATATACGATCATCCTGACGACTCGGATGCTAACAGATTCCCTAAAACGTTTTTCAAACCAGCTTGTTTAAGCAGAACAGATCATGAACAAATTAAAAAGAAAATGATGAATACTGAAGAAAACGAAAACAACGGTTCCCTGCTTTCCAGTCAGGAGCCCCACCAAAAGGAGGAAATGGATCAGGCAACCAGGGCCAGTGCAGGATCATTTACATTGGAACCGGAGAAAGGCATCACCCCTCAGCCCGAAGCGTACAACAAAGGGGATAAACAGGGCAATGTCAAACAGCCAGATCACCGGAATACCGATGATACGGCAGCTTCAGACTTTGATCCCGTAAACGAAGTTGACCCGGATGCAGATGACACGGCGGTAACAGAAGAAGATCTCAGGGCCCTGGATGGCGAAGATGCAGATGAAAGCACGATGTGACCGTAGATCATCATAAAATTCATCACCTTGCCAGCTCAAACACAATTGAACTTTCCTGAACTAATTATTTCTGGCGTTGTTATCCAATAAATTAAACAGCATGAATATGATAAACCCTGGAGAAAAAGACGATCAGGCGCAAAACGCAAATGACGAAAGAGTGAAACAGCAATCAAAAGACATCGAAGATGTCAATTGGGACAAAAATCAACAAATAGATGAGGAAGGCAATGAAGTCGATCCTGAAGATATCAAATAAGACGATATGAAAAAGATATTAATGGTACTGACCTCTCACGGCGAGATGGAAAATACCGATAGCAAGACAGGGGTTTGGCTGGGAGAGTTCACCGATCCCTACTACGAATTTATAGATGCAGGCTACACTGTAACTCTGGTCAGTCCGAAAGGCGGCAGGCCACCTGTTGACCCGATGAGCGAACTGACCGAAAATATCACCGGCTCTAACCGCAGGTTTCAGGAAGATGAAGTGGCAAAAGCAGTGTTCTCAAATACCACCCCATTAAGCCAGGTCCAGCACACCGACTTCGATGCGGTATTTTATCCCGGTGGACACGGACCAATCTGGGATCTTGCTGTAGACAATAACGGTGGTATCCT
>DATFQH010000263.1:0-20537 GCA_035264385.1 Pedobacter sp. | reverse complement strand
AAAAATGAAGTCGGTATAGTAAAATGCACCAGCGGTAAGCACGAGAACTACAGCCAAAGCCCTGAGCAGGTGCTTTCTCAACACATCAATATGGTCAAAGAAAGACATTTCAGCCTCTAGTGTTTTTCCTTTTTCTTTTATAGCACCAATAAGGTCCCTTTTTTTAGTATCACTCATGTATGTTATTTGCAAAACAAAAATACCATTCTATTTAATTCAGAATGGTATTTACGTTTTAAATCTTATAAATAGTTTTCTATTATGATGCTATTCTGAAAATTCAAAGGTCTCCATAAACTTTGTGGTAAAGTTACCTGCCCTAAAGTTAGGATCTTTCATCAATTTTAAGTGAAACGGTATGGTCGTTTTTATACCTTCAATAACGAATTCACTCAATGCACGTTCCATTGTACTGATTGCTTCCTCACGCGTTTGCGCAACACAGATCAGTTTAGCGATCATTGAATCATAGTTCGAAGGGATCTGATAACCTGCGTAAACATGTGTATCTACCCTCACACCATGGCCCCCCGGCGAGTGGAAATTAGTAATTCTTCCAGGACATGGCCTGAAATTGTTAAAAGGATCTTCCGCATTGATCCGGCATTCAATGGCGTGCATATCAGGCATATAGTTTTTTCCTGAAATCGGTACACCTGAAGCTACTTTGATTTGCTCTTTGATCAGATCGTAGTTTATAACTTCCTCAGTAACCGGATGCTCCACCTGGATACGCGTGTTCATTTCCATGAAATAGAAATTACGGTGCTTATCTACCAGGAATTCAATCGTTCCGGCGCCTTCATATTGTACTGCAATCGCACCTTTGATGGCAGCTTCACCCATTTTTTCCCTCAGTTCAGGAGTCATAAACGGAGAAGGAGCCTCTTCTACCAATTTCTGATGCCTGCGCTGTATCGAACAGTCACGTTCAGAAAGGTGACAGGCTTTACCATACTGATCTCCAATAATCTGGATTTCTATGTGACGTGGGTCCTCTATATATTTTTCCAGGTATAATCCATCATTTCCAAATGCGGCGCTCGATTCCTGACGTGCACTGTCCCATGCATTTTCAAAATCTTCATCTTTCCAGACTACACGCATTCCACGGCCACCACCACCGGCGGTTGCCTTTAAAATAACAGGATATCCTATTCCATTAGCTAGCTTTATGCCTTCTTTTACGCTTTCCAGTAAACCTTCAGACCCGGGTATAGTGGGTACACCGGCAATCTTCATGGTTTCCTTGGCAGACGCTTTGTCGCCCATCGAATTGATCTGTTCCGGAGTTGCACCAATAAATTTGATTCCATAATCACGGCAAACTGAAGAGAATTTGGCGTTTTCAGACAAAAACCCATATCCCGGATGTATTGCGTCAGCGTTTGTCAGTTCCGCTGCAGAAATAATGTTAGGGATACTCAGATAGGAATCTTTGCTTGGCGGAGGGCCAATGCAAACCGCTTCGTCAGCAAACCGCACATGCAGGCTTTCCCTGTCGGCAGTAGAATAGACCGCAACAGTTTTAATGCCCATTTCTTTACAGGTACGAATGATACGCAAAGCGATTTCGCCCCGATTGGCAATTAATATTTTCTTAAACATATTTTGATATAATGTTATTTGCTTTAAGCAAATATTAAATTGGTTCTACTAAAAATAATGGCTGATCGTATTCTACCGGCGATGCGTTTTCAACAAGCACTTTTACTATTCTACCTGACACTTCACTTTCAATCTCATTGAATAATTTCATTGCTTCAATAATGCAGATCACTTTGCCGGATGAAACCTCATCGCCCACATTTACAAATGAAGCCTTCTCAGGCCCTGCGGAGCGATAGAACGTTCCGATCATAGGAGATTTTATAGTGATGTATTTCGAAGTGTCTTCAACCGCCGCCGCAGGTTTAGTTTCTGTAGCTGACACCGGTAGTGGAGCTGCCGCTGCAGGAACCGCAGATGTTGCAACAGGAGCTGGAACAGTAGCGTGAACAACTGTTGGAGTCTGGTTCGTTTTAATAGTTATCTTGAAGTCCTGCTGTTCGATAGCCACTTCATTTACGCCCGAACGAGAAACAAATTTAATTAGTTCCTGAATTTGTTTGATATCCATTTTTTGGTGTTATTTTAAGAAAACAATGTGTTTTTAGAATTAACTAAGGTATGATTATTTATGATAAAAAATATTAATAAGCCCACTTTAAGTAAACAGAACCCCATGTAAAACCGCCTCCAAAGGCCGCCAGTATGATGTTGTCGCCTTTTTTTAGCTGGCTTTCCCATTCCCATAAGCATAATGGTATTGTACCGTTTGTGGTATTGCCGTAACGCTCTATATTGATCATTACTTTATCAGAGCCAACACCCATACGTGAGGCTGTAGCATCGATAATGCGCTTATTAGCCTGATGCGGAACCAACCACGCAACATCATCAGAAGTCAGGCCGTTGCGTTCCATGATCTCAGCCGCAACATCAGCCATATTAGTTACGGCAAATTTGAAAACGGTCTGCCCTTCCTGGTAAACTGAATGCTCATTGTTGTCGACAGTTTCATGAGTAGCCGGTCTGGCAGAACCTCCGGCTTTTTGATGAAGATACTGTTTGCCCGCACCGTCACTTCTCAGAATTGAGTCCATCACACCAAGACCTTCTTCATTAGGCTCCAGGAGCACTGCACCACAGCCGTCTCCAAAAATGATACATGTGGTGCGATCGTTATAATTGATAATGGATGACATCTTATCACCACCCACAACCAGCACTTTTTTGTGTCTGCCCGATTCTATGAACTGGGCACCGGTGGTAATTCCGAATATAAATCCCGAACATGCAGCCTGAAGATCATATCCCCAGGCATTCCTCGCACCGATCTTATCGGCTAAGATATTCGCCGATGCCGGAAACGGGAAGTCAGGTGTAGTTGTACAAAAAATGATCAGTTCTATTTCTTCCGCGCCGATGCCACGTTTTTTGAGAAGTCCATTCACGGCATGAACAGCCATGTCTGAGGTTCCAAGACCCTCACCTTTTAATATTCTTCGCTCCTTTATGCCTGTTCTGGTTGTAATCCATTCATCTGTAGTATCTACAATCGATTCCAACTCCTTATTTGTCATTACGTAATCGGGAACGTAACCATTAACAGCCGTAATCGCAGCGTGAATTTTGTTCATTTTTATCTCCTAATTATTAAATGCGGCTTGTATTTTACCTACCAAGCCAGTAGTAACCATATCCCTCGACTGGAAAATCATATTCTTTACTGCAGTCGGGCTGGAAATGCCATGCCCTATAATCACAGGGGCATTAACACCTAAAACTGGACTTCCCCCATAGTTTTCGTAGTTAAAGCGGTCAAAGAACTCATCCTTTAAACCTCTTTTCAGAGTAAGCACATAAAAAGACTCCGCAAGTTTAAGCATCACATTACCTGTAAAACCATCACAGACGATAACATCCGCTTTGTCATTGAATAAATCCCTTCCCTCTACATTACCTACAAAGTTAAATAGCCTTGTATCTTTCATTAATGGAAAAGTGGCCATACTCAGCATGTTTCCTTTTTCATCTTCTTCCCCAATATTCATAAGTGCAACCTTTGGATCGCTGATCTGCATTACGTTCTCCGCATACAAACTTCCAAGTACGCCAAACTGTAGCAATACATCTGGTTTACAATCTGCATTGGCGCCAACGTCAAGCATTAGTCCAACGCCACCACTAAGTTTAGGTAAGAATGTCGACAGGCAGGGTCTGATAATTCCGGGTATAGTTTTTACACTAAACACAGCGCCAACAAGCATAGCGCCAGAATTACCCGCGCTTGCAAATGAATCCAATTCACCGTTTTTCAGCAAATTGAAGCCTATAGAAATACTTGAATTTGGCTTTTGAACAATAGCCTTTGTGGGATGCTCGCCCATGCCAATCACCTCCTCGGTATGGACATACTCGAAGAGTTCTGGATCAAATCCGTGTGCTGAGATAAGCGGCTTAATCTGCTTCGTATCGCCAATAAGCACAATCTGCTCATCTGGTGATAACAATGGATGGGCAGCTATTGCTCCCAAAACATTTGCTTTGGGAGCATAGTCTCCGCCCATTATATCGAGACCTATTTTCATAGTAAAAATCAGTTTGTGCTTGGGGTAAAACTACCCGCGTTTTCAATCTCTAAGTTAACCTTTCGAAGACTTAAAACACAAACTATTTTTCAGAAAATTAACCTATTGAAGTGTTTTCAATAACCAATTTACCGTTGTAGTACAAATTACCATCAACGTTGTAAGCGCGGTGTGGAGTGTGGATCGTACCTGTTGTTTGACAAGTAGCTAAAGAAGGGGCTTCTGCTTTATAGTGCGTTCTTCTTTTATCTCTTCTGCTCTTAGAAATCTTGCGTTTTGGATGTGCCATTACTGATTTATTTAATTATTTTATTTTAATTTTTTTAATGCGGCCCATCGTGGATCCTCATTTTGTTGTTCTTCTTCATTCTGGGTTCCGGTAGCCAAACTTTCCAGTCTCGCTATCATCTCCTGGTCGCACTGCTGCCCATCGCCGTTCTCCTCACAGACCTTTATGTAAGGAACAGAAACGGTAATGAATTCATAAATAAGACCCGAAACATCAACTTCACTTTCTTTCTTATTTAAGATGACGATCTCCAGATCATCACTTTGCAATTCATCTTCTGCAAACTTTACAATTTGCCTTTCCTGTATATCAAGAGGAGAATTAAATTCTGACAAACACTTGTCGCAATCCAATACTATCGTTCCCTTTATCCGGAAATGCAGGATCAGCATCGTTTCCTGTTTGTCTAACTCTACCTCGGCTTTTAAATTCCCTTTTTTTACCAAAGAGTATTCAAATGCGTCAAAAAAGCTGTTATCAATCTCAAAATCAAACTGATGTTTGCCAATTTTTAAGCCGGTGAAGGGGATTGAAAATTGTTTTAAAGGTTTCAATTGTAACAAAATTTTAGCCCGCAAATGTATGGATTAATTTGATAATCCTAAAATGTTATTTAAAAAATATAATCAACCCTAATTTGCATCATCCTTAAGATCAAATGCGGTTTCAACAATTTTACCGCCCGTTCTCAGTTGGTTCTTTAGCAGCTCTTCCTGTTCACGTCTGTGTTTCACAATATGAGTGGCCGCAAAGACAGCTTCAATAAAGGAAGACGGATCGGCTAAGTTTTTGCCTGCAATATCATATCCCGTGCCATGATCAGGAGAAGTGCGGACAAATTTAAGTCCTGCGGTATAATTCACACCTGTACCAAAAGCGATAGTCTTAAAAGGAATCAGCCCCTGGTCATGATACATGGCCAGAACAGCATCAAATTTCTTATAGGTGCCATTTCCAAAGAATCCGTCAGCAGGATAAGGACCAAAACAGATGATGCCCTTATCAAAGGCCTCCTGTATGGCCGGAATGATTACATCAGTTTCCTCATTACCCAAAAGGCCATTGTCGCCTGCGTGCGGGTTCAGTCCCAATACAGCAATTTTTGGTTTTTCTATCCAAAAATCTTTCTTAAGACTTTCATTCATCATGATCAGTTTTTTCAGAATCTTTTCCTTAGTAATCCGTTGTGGTATTTCACCTACGGGAATGTGCCCCGTTACGACACCTACACGCAGATCTTCGCTGATCATAAACATCAGTACATCATCCCCACCGCTTCTTTCCTGAAGATATTCCGTGTGCCCCGGAAACTTAAAAGTATCAGATTGTATATTGTGTTTATTGATCGGAGCCGTCACCAGTGCATCGATACGTCCGTTCACCAAATCTTCAGTAGCTTTTTCCAGTGACAGCAAAGCATATTTTCCGCCTGTCTCGTTAGAAACCCCAAGATCTATCTTAACATCCTCTTCCCAGCAATTGATCAGGTTTGCCTTTTTTGGATTTGCGGCATCAGTATTAGCGATCACATTAAAAACCAGATCATTTATGCCAAGTGCCTTACGATGAAAAGAGGCCACCTTTGTGTGTCCGTATACTATTGGCGTACAATAATCAAGGATTTGGCTTTCCGATAAAGTCTTAAGAATCACCTCCAGTCCAATGCCGTTTATATCACCGATACTTATCCCGATTTTAATTTTATTGCTCATGTCCAATTAGAAATTTAGCGCAAATTACAGAATTTCACCTGAATGTTAGTCCGATAGTGGTAAAACTTTACTTATTTTGCAGCAGATAACAGATCTGGATATGAGTTTGGTAAAGGCAAAAAAGCACCTCGGGCAACATTTTTTAACGGATAAGAACATTGCGGCAAAGATCGTAAACGGACTTGTTCATACCGATAAATATAAACAGGTGCTTGAGGTCGGGCCCGGCATGGGCATCCTTTCAGATATTTTGCTGGAACGGCAAGACCTGGAAACCTTTCTAATAGACATCGATGTCGAATCTTACCATTTTTTAAAAAATAAATACCCTCAGCTGGGCAACAAACTTATTCACGGCGATTTTCTTGCACTTAACCTCTCAGAAATCTTTCCGCAGAAATATGCCATCATAGGAAATTTCCCCTACAACATATCCTCCCAGATTCTCTTTAAAATATTGGAAAACAGGGCTAATGTTGTTGAAATGGTAGGTATGTTTCAAAAGGAAGTTGCCGAGCGCTGCGCATCAAAAGCTGGCACAAAAGACTATGGTATATTAAGTGTACTTATCCAGGCCTATTACGACATTGAATACCTGTTTACCGTAAAGCCAGGGACATTCAATCCTCCACCCAAGGTCAATTCAGGTGTCATCAGGCTCAGCAGAAATAATGTGGAAGCACTTCCGTGTGACGAAAAGCTTTTCTGGCGTACCGTAAAAGCAGGATTCAATCAGCGCAGAAAGACGCTGAGGAACGCACTCTCAGGAGTAGTGCCAAAAGATAAAATGGATAACCATCTATTTTTCGATAAACGTGCTGAACAACTAACCGTGTCCGATTTCATCGCGTTAACACAACACCTTACCCAACTCTCCCTACCACAACAATGACCAAAGGAAAAATCTTAATTGTAGATGACCTGCATCCTGTATTCAAGGAAAGCGCAGCAGCAATGGGTTATGAGGTTCACGACGAACCTCTGATCACAAGGGCTGAAACCTTAAACATCATAGCACAATATGAAGGCATAGCTGTTCGGACAAAATTTCTTATTGATAAGGAACTCATCAACGCCGCACCAAAGCTTAAGTTTGTAGCAAGAGCAGGAGCAGGGCTTGATAATATTGATGAGCGATATGCGAAGGAAAAAGATATAAAACTATTAAATGCGCCTGAAGGTAATAGAGATGCTGTTGGAGAACATGCTTTAGGAATGCTGCTTTCACTCACGAACAACTTTCGCAAAGGTGACCATGAAATCAGAAACGGAGTATGGGATCGTGAAGGCAACAGAGGATATGAACTAAAAGGCAAAACCGTGGGCATCATTGGGTATGGCCATATGGGGCGCAGTTTTGCAAAACGTCTTTCCGGATTTGATGTTCACACCATCGCCTATGATAAGTATAAGACAGGATTTTCCGATGACTACGCCAATGAGGTTAGTATGGAAGAAATTGTAAAACACAGCGATGTTGTCAGCCTTCACATACCCTTAACTTCAGAAACCCGTCTGATGCTGAACGACGAATATTTCTTTCACTTCCGCAAGCCTATTTTTTTCATCAACACAGCGCGCGGTGAAATCGCAGATGTCAAATCTATACTAAAAGCCATCAAGACCGGCAAAATACTAGGGGCAGGGCTGGATGTTTTGCAGGCTGAAAAATTCCCGGTCCTGGGGCAGCAAGACTGGTACCAGGAACTCATCCAATCTGACAAGGTCTTACTTACGCCTCACGTTGGAGGCTGGACGTTCGATTCCTATCGCAAAATATCAGAGGTGCTCGCCGAAAAGTTGAGCACACTTTAACAATTGATATTTGGGAGTTTTTATTTCCAGACATTGTCTGCCGGGTTGGCGTCCATAAAGATGCCACCTTCCAGAGTAATCGACCGGGCAGGCCCCTCAAGCTTCAGGTCAATAGTGAGCCGCCTTTCATTATTCTTCCAGACCAAAGGGCTCTGATGAAAAACGGCAGTTTTCCCATCCTGATATAAAACTCTTACATCAAAAGGAACGGCAAAACCTCCTGTATTCTTTACAAGGATTGAATGCTCCTTGCCTTTTACAGTTACCTTTTCAATCCCCAGATCGATATAATTATTGCTGAAAAACCAATTGTTCCAATACCAGTTCAAATTCTGGCCGCTGCCAGCATTCATCGAATAAAAGAAATCCCATGGAATCGGATGTTTGCCATTCCAGCGATCCATATATACCTTAAGGGCCTTAGCAAAAAGCTCATCGCCCAGCATATCCTTTAATGCCAGATAAGCTAGAGAAGGCTTTCCGTAGGCATTATTACCATAGCCTTTACCAGATACTTGCGTAGACATCGAAATAATCGGCTGGTCCTGTTCCGCCGAAGCATCCAGTATCCATCTTTTAACACGAAATTCCTTATAATTTTCTGAAGCCTTTTCCTTCCCTAACTGGTCAATGCCGATCAGATATTCCAGTGTAGTTGCCCATCCTTCATCCATAAAAGCATAAAGCGTTTCATTGGTGCCCATATAGAAAGGAAAGTAAGTATGTGCAACCTCATGATTCAGTACAAACTGTGAAAACTCCGGGTCCGGTGTGCTCGAATCGTTAATCATCATCGGATACTCCATGTCAGCAAAGCCCTGAAAAGCTGTCATTTTTGAAAAAGGATAAGGTACACCCGGCCAGTTGTTCGAGAACCAGGAAAGTGCCTGCTGACCCCAGCTTACAGCCTGGGCAAAGTCTCTGGCAGTCTCAGCGTAAGCCGCCTGCACACTGCTTCTTCTTCCTGTTTTTTTGTCCACGATTACACTCGCAGCATCCCAAACATAACTGCTGCTCAGAGAAAATGTAACGTCACTAATATTGCTGGCTTCAAATTTCCAGGTGTTCCAGGCAGCCTGCCTCGTTACAATGTTCCTTTTCACTTCATCGGATGTAGCAACAGGTATCACCGCATCCGAACTCAGCGACTTTTTATACCGCGCTGCAATCTTAGGGTCCAATACCTCATCAGGATTCAGCAAGTCACCGGTGGCCCATACCACGTAGTTTTTAGGAACCTTAACAGCAAGTTTATAGTCATTGAAATCATTATAGAACTCCGTTCTGTCGGTGTGTGGAACCCGGTCCCAACCGTTATAATCATCGTAAACAGAAATTCTGGGATAAGCATACGCAGCAAAAAAAGTAGTACTGTCAATCTGGCCCTCCCGGCCACTTTGCTTCGAAAGCGGATAAGTCCAGACAATCTCAAATGAAGAACTCTTACCCGGAAGAATTGCGTTGCCTAACTTTACATCAGCCACAGTTCCCCATCCCTCACTGTTTACGGCTATCGCTATGCCATCAACTTTAAAGGAAGATATTTTCAGGCCCGAGGTCAGAAAGTCGGTACTTACCTCACCTGCCCGCGGAGCTTCCGGCTTATGTATGTTGTTCACAAACCTTATTGCTACCGATTTAAGTGTATCCCTGCTGTTATTGCGATAAACAATTGTTTCTCTTCCGCTCACTATTTTGTTTCGGGGCTCAACTTCAACAGAAATGTCATAATTTCCATGATTTTGCCAATAATTCTTTCCGGGTTTGCCATCAAAAGATCTGGTGCCTTTTTCATAAGCAATCCTGATATTTCGGGGCATATAGAGCTCCTGCGCGTTCAGCGCTGCGGACAAAAAAAGGAAAAAGGCACAAAGCCTGAATGTGTTGCGTTGCATAATGAGTCAGTTACCGATGCAAAGCTAAATTAAACCCTGTTTTTTCTCAATACTTCATCATTTTCGTTACAATTATTTGCTTTTGTGGTATTACCCGATTATCTTCGTTTCCAATGAAGCAAGACTATGTAGGTTAAATCCGATGTAGTCTTGTTTGTTTTTTAGAGTAACTAACAAAATAAACGAGCTATGACAGAGGTAACATATTATACCCACGATGGTTTAGAGAAACTGAAAGAAGAACTACAGTATTTAAAGACTACAGGCAGACATCAAATATCAAAAGCAATTGCCGAAGCCAGAGACAAAGGAGACCTTTCGGAGAATGCGGAATACGATGCAGCAAAGGAAGCTCAGGGTCTTCATGAAGCAAAGATTGCGAAGCTGGAAACTACACTTTCTACCGCCAGGTTAATTGACGAATCCAAACTTGACCTCACCAAAGTGCTTGCACTTTCGATTGTTAAGATCAAGAATGTTAAAAATGGCTCTACCATGTCCTATCAGCTGGTAGCCGAATCTGAGGCAGACCTTAAAACAGGAAAAATTTCCGTAAAGTCACCTATCGCACAGGGCTTACTGGGTAAGTCGGTAGGAGATAAAACCGAGATCCAGGTCCCGGCCGGCAAAATAGAATTTGAAATATTAGAGATCAGCAGATAAAAACAGACGATATGGCAAGTGTTTTTTCAAAAATTGTAGACGGCGAAATCCCTGCCCATGTAGTAGCAGAAACTACGGAATACCTGGCTTTCCTGGATGTAAACCCCCTTGTAATGGGCCATGTACTGGTTATCCCTAAAAAAGAAATAGACTATATCTTCGATATGGATGAGGAAAGCTATTTCGGGTTAACATTATTTGCCAGAATCGTTGCCCGCGGGCTTAAAGAAGCATTCCCATGCAAGAAAATCGGTATCGCCGTTATTGGCCTTGAGGTGCCGCATACACATATTCACCTCATACCGATGAACAACGTGAGCGATATGAATTTCAGCAAAGAAAAGCTGCAGCCGACGCCTGAAGAACTTGCCGGAGCAGCTTCAAAGATCAAAGCAGCTCTGGCCACAGATTAAGCGCTAAGCAGCAATAAAAAAGCGGGGCCAAAACATTTGGCCCCGCTTTTTTATTGCAACTGTTTTACCGCAGTTTTTTATTGTTCTTATGTCTTTCCGAATCGCGAATGTTTTTTTTAACCATATTTTTCTCCAATGCGTCAGTCAGGTCAATGCCGGTCTGATTGGCCAGGCAAATCAATACAAACAATACATCAGCCATTTCATCGCCAAGATTTACCTCTTCATCACTTTTTTTGAAAGACTGCTCGCCATACTTTCTCGCCATAATTCTGGCGACCTCACCGACCTCCTCCATCAGTATCGCCGTATTGGTCAATTCATTAAAATACCTCACGCCAGTGGTTCCTATCCACTGATCCACTAGCTGTTGCGCTTCCTTTATCGTCATATTACAGGCCATTTTTATACCTTCAAATATACACCTTCCAATAGGTAATTGCTAGCTGCCAGGTGTCATTATCACCCCCTTAAATTGTCGCAACCACACAAGACCAATTCCTCGAAGACTTTCTAATTTTACATCTGCCAATAAAAGCACATCTAAATAAAAAACTGATTATGAACACAGAAATAGTAAAATCCTTGCAGCAATCGTTCAATGAACTGACCGGAATACTTTCCGCACTCGATCAGCAACAATGGAACAAAGTGCCGTTCGAAGGCAGCTGGACCCCAGGCCAAGTCGCAGACCATCTCTTTATGTCTTATGACGCCATAGAAACACTCAAGGGGAATGTAGTCCAAACCAGCAGGCCCATAGATGCGAAAAGAGCAGAAATTGAAAAACTGTTTCTCAACTTTGACATCAAGATGAAATCTCCGGATTTTATCATACCACATGAAGGAACAATAGAAAAGACAGAATTGCTGAAGTCACTGGAATTGCGAACAAAGGAACTGATTGATTTTGCCGGATCAAATGATATTTCTCTTACCTGCACCGATTTCGAGCTTCCCGGAGATGGTCCGTTAACCCGGTTAGAATGGCTTGCGTTTATCAATGTCCACACCAAAAGACACACACATCAGTTAAAAAAAATGCAGCCCTATCTTTAAGCTATTCCTTATTTTTCGTGTCCAGGATAATCGTCACCGGGCCATCATTTACCAGGCTAACCTTCATATCAGCACCAAAAATTCCGGTCTGTGTTTCCCTGCCTGTTAACAACGACAATTGCGAAATCATACTTTCATACAGTGGAACCGCCCTATCAGGCCTGGCGGCCCGGGTAAAGCCTGGCCTGTTCCCTTTTTTGGTAGAAGCAAATAAGGTAAACTGACTGATCAATAATATATTGCCACCAATATCATCGAGGGCCTTGTTCATCATCCCATTCTCATCACTAAAAACCCGCATTCCCGCAATCTTTTGGGCAAGCCATATCAGATCTTCGTTTGTATCTTCATCTTCTATGCCCAACAAAACTAAAAAGCCCTGTTCGATTGCTCCGGTTATGTGGTTATCTACCGCACAACTGGCCTGAGTTACTCTTTGTATAACTGCCCTCATGCCCTTGTATCATTGCCATGATAAATGCTCAGATAACTCTCGTACCTGCTCAACTCTATTTCCCCTTCCTGTACCGCTTCAATCACCGCACAGCCGGGCTCATTTACATGCCTGCAATTGTTAAACCTGCATTGGTTCATCAGGTCGCGCATTTCTCTAAAATAGTGTCCAAGCTCTTCCGGTCTGATGTCGAATATACCCAATTCACGAATCCCTGGTGTGTCTATTAGATAACCCCCGAAAGGAAGCAGATGCATCTCTGCAAAAGTAGTCGTATGCTGCCCTTTATCGCTCGATTCAGAAATTTCACCGGTCTTAATTTCCCTGCCAGGCAGCAGGGCATTAATCAAACTGGATTTTCCAACACCCGAGTGACCTGAAAACAAAGTTACCTTATCCTTCAGCAAATCTTCTATCACCGGAATATTTGTTCCCTCAAGCGCAGAGACCGAATAGCAGGGATAACCAATATTTTCATAAATGCTTTTATACTCATCAAGAATCTGGATGCCCTCCTCACTAAAAAGATCCAGTTTGTTAAAGATCAGCATTGCAGGGATGCTATAAGCCTCTGCTGTAGCTAAAAAGCGATCTATAAAGCCCAATGAAGTGCGGGGCGAGGCAAGGGTTACAACAAGAAAAGCCTGGTCCATATTTGCGGCGATGATCTGTGCCTGCTTGGACAGATTTATAGACTTCCGGATGATGTAATTTTTTCTGTCCTCCAGCGTGTCAATCACACCCTTATCAGAATTAGGCTCTAGCTCAAATCCAACACGGTCACCAACTGCAATGGGATTGGTGGTCTGAATCCCCTGGATTCTGAACTTACCCTTAATGCGGCAATAGTGATCCGCGCCATCCTTAGTGCGCACCTGGTACCAGCTACCCGTCGATTTTATAACTAATCCTTGCATATACTGCCGTAAAGGTAAGAATTACTAATCCAATTAAATATTTTAACAATGATTTGCTATTTAGAAAAATATAGCTTTACTTTGAGCCTCAGCACAGTTAGTGTAAAAAATACAATGTATATAAACTCAACAATTACAACCATTACCACAACCACCGGTCTAAACCGGGGAAGGTAAGCTAATGGGGTAACTGAAAAAATAAAAACCATAAAAAAGCACCTTCCTCTAACCAGGAAGGTGCTTTTTTTTTAACCAATTATTATGAAGATTTTAAAATTTGGGGGTACGTCTGTAGGTTCTGTAGAGAGCATCAGTACATTGATTACCATACTCAAATCTGAAAGAGAAGAGCAAAATCCTGTTGTTGTGCTATCGGCGATGGGCGGTGTTACCAATATACTGCTGGAGATGGCAGAAAACGCAAGAATTCTTCAGGATTATAGTGCGCAGCTGAAGCAGGTAGAAGAGCAGCATTTCCATGTCATCCGCACACTGCTTCCGGCCAGTGCGCAAAATCCGGTGCTCACTAAACTAAAAATCTATTTCAATGAGCTCGAAGACATACTCCAATCGGTATACAACCTGCGCGAACTAAGCCCGCAGACCAAAGACCTCATACTCAGCTATGGCGAACGCTGCTCAACAGTAATGGTAAGCCATATCGCCAGACAGCAGTTTCCCGATGCTTTATATGTAGAAGGATCTCAACTGATCAAGACAGACAACAACTTCGGGCAGGCAAAAGTAAATACCAACCTTACCGAGATGCTCATTCAGGATTTCTATGAAGCCAATAAGAGCCAGCTGCTCTTCGTTACCGGATTCATTTCCAGCAATGACGAAGGAAGAATAACCACACTTGGCCGTGGCGGCAGCGATTACACAGCAGCAATTTGGGGCTCGGCATTAAATGCAGAGGAAATTCAGATCTGGACAGATGTAGATGGCATGCTCACTGCAGATCCCCGGATTGTAAAAAAGGCATTTTCCCTGCCAGAGCTCAGTTATACCGAAGCCATGGAACTTTCCTATTTCGGTGCCAAGGTGATCTATCCGCCAACGATGATCCCCGCCTTTCTGAAAAAGATCCCCATCGTCATCAAAAATACCTTCCATCTGGACTTCGCCGGCACCTATATTAAACATGGCACCAGCCCCTCTACCTTACCCATTAAAGGAATTTCTTCCATAGATGAAATCAGTGTGCTCAACCTTTCAGGCAGCGGCATGGTAGGCAAGGCAGGATTTAGCGGAAGATTGTTCTCTATGCTTTCCCGTGAACAGGTCAACGTTGTCCTGATCACACAATCGTCATCAGAACACAGCATTACCTTTGCGGTTAAACCATCCGATTCATTAAAAGCATTGTCGCTGATCAATAAAGAATTTGAACTGGAACTGCAGGCCAGGAAACTGGAATACCCGGAAGTAGAAAACGGCCTCTCAGTATTGGCCATCGTTGGTGAGAACATGAAGCGGACGCCAGGTATGGCCGGTAAGCTGTTCAGCGCGCTCGGGCGAAACGGAGTAAATGTAAGGGCCATCGCCCAGGGCTCTTCCGAATACAACATTTCGGTCATCATCTCCAAAACGGATCTTTCCAAAGCGGTAAACGCAGTGCACGACGCATTTTATTCAGACCTTAAAAAGACTCTGCACATCTTTTGCCTGGGAACCGGAAATATAGGGAAAACGCTTTTCAGTCAGTTGCAGGACCAAATGCCTTTCCTGGCCGATAACAACGATCTCCAGGTAAAGGTAATGGGGATCAGTAACACGCGGAAAATGCTGTTGAACCCGGACGGTATTGACCTGAACAACTGGGAGCAGGAACTGGATAGCCAGGAAACAAAAGCCAGCCTCTCAGACTTTATCAAGAAAATGAAGTCTATGAACCTGCCCAACTGCGTATTTGTAGACAATACCGCCAGTCACAATCCAATCGAATATTACCTGGACATCCTGCAATCCAGTATCTCTGTGGTGACCTGCAATAAAATAGGCAACTCTGCCGATTATGAACAATACGCGGCATTCAAACAAGCCGGAAGAACATACGGTGTAGATTTCTTTTATGAAACCAACGTGGGCGCAGGGCTGCCGATCATCCGCACCCTTCGGGATTTGATGCTCAGCGGCGATAAGATCAAACGAATTGAGGCGATTCTTTCAGGCACCATATCTTACATCTTCAACAATTATAAAGAAGGAACCCTTTTTCATGAAGTGGTAAAAGAAGCACAGGATAAGGGATATACCGAACCCGATCCGCGTGATGATCTGAACGGAAAGGACTTCATGCGCAAAATGCTTATCCTGGCACGGGATGCAGGTTATCCGCTCGAAGAAAAAGAAATAGAACTTCAAAATATGCTGCCGGCATCTTGTATGGCTGCAGAGAGCGTTGCCGATTTCTACAAAGAACTGGAAAACAACGCCGATTATTTTGAAGGATTAAAAAACACAGCAGCGAAAGACAATAAAGTCCTTAGGTACATCGGTAAAATGGAAGACGGCAAAGTATCCATCAACCTGCAGATGGTCGATGAAAACCATCCCTTCTTTACCCTGTCGGGAAGCGACAATATCATCTCCTTTACGACCAACCGCTACAAAGACCGCCCTCTGGTTGTAAAGGGTCCCGGAGCCGGTGCTGAAGTAACTGCTGCAGGTGTATTTGCTGATATCATAAACGTAGGTAAAAGATAATGAAAGATTCTGTTAAAGTTTTCGCTCCGGCCACAGTGGCCAATGTAGTATGCGGTTATGATGTGCTGGGCTTCGCAGTAAACGAGCCCGGAGATGAAGTGATCATGCGCTTCACTGGCGGTAAGGGAATCACCATCTCCAAAATCACAGGCGATGATGGCAAACTGCCCCTGAACCCTGAAAAGAATACCGTTAGCGCAAGTGTACAACATTATTTAAACCATATCGGCAAGCCAGATACAGGTGTTGAGATAGAACTGCACAAGAAAATGCCTATTGGCAGCGGACTTGGTTCCAGCTCTGCAAGTACTGTAGCTGGGCTGTTTGCCATCAACACCCTTTTCAATAATCAACTCAGCAACAGGGAACTTGTACCATTTGCCATGAAAGGAGAGGAGCTTGCCTGCGGTTACGGCCATGCCGATAATGTAGCCCCTGCACTCATGGGCGGGTTTGTGCTCATCAGAAGCTACGAGCCTTTAGACATCATCAGTTTGCCCTTTCCTCAGGATCTCCACGCTGCAATCGTATACCCTGAAGTAGATGTACCAACCAAAGACGCAAGGCAGATGATCCGCTCTAAGGTTCTGCTGAAAGACGCCGTTACCCAATGGGGCAACGTCGCGGGACTTGTAAGCGGACTCTTCATGAACGATTACGACCTCATCGGCAGAAGTATGACCGATATCCTGGTCGAACCCACCAGATCTATTCTGATTCCTGACTTTGCCGTAATGAAATCACTCGCGCTCGAAAACGGCGCACTCGGCTTTGGTATTTCGGGTTCAGGCCCTTCCGTGTTCGCACTCACCAGAGATGCAGTTACAGCAGCCAATATTACCCGAAAACTCCAGGAGCACTTAAAAGGCCTTGCCATCAATAGCCTGTCCTTTATTTCTGAAGTCAACAAAAAAGGGCCGATCATTTTAGACTAAGCACACAATGAAATTATACAGCACCAACAACCACGATCTGAATGTAGACTTTGCCACTGCGGTATTCAACAGCATGCCTGCAGACAAAGGCCTCTATATGCCTTCCTACATTCCGGAACTAGATCAGGAATTTATCGACAATATAGACAAGTTCAGCTTATCGCAAATCGCCTATAAGGTCGCATCAGTTTTGCTGAAAGACGCCATTCCCCTGGAAGACCTGCAGCGCATTATCGACGACGCGATCAATTTTGAGGCGCCGGTAGTAGAGATCAGTGAAGAAACCTACGTGCTTGAGCTCTTTCACGGCCCGTCTTTAGCTTTCAAGGATTTCGGCGCACGGTTCATGAGCCGCGTGATGGCATATTTCCTAAGGGAAAATGAAAAGACCCTCGACGTACTGGTAGCTACTTCAGGAGATACCGGGGGAGCGGTAGCACTTGGTTTCTTAGGTGTACCACATACCAGGGTAACCATTCTTTATCCTAAGGGAAAAGTAAGCGATATCCAGGAACTGCAGCTCTGCACCAATGGACAAAATATAAACGCCATAGAAGTAGACGGAACATTCGACGACTGCCAGGCCCTGGTAAAGCAGGCATTTGCCGATGATGAACTGAACAGCAGGCTCCGCCTGACTTCAGCAAACTCGATCAATATCTCCCGGCTGATTCCGCAGACCTTTTATTACTTTAACGCTTATGCACAACTCAGGCGCCAGGGCAAAACCGAAGTGGTGTTTTCAGTACCCAGCGGAAACTTCGGCAATATTGCAGCAGGGCTATTGGCCTATAAGATGGGTCTTCCTGTAAAACAGTTTATTGCCGCTACCAATGTAAACGATACGGTGCCACGTTTCCTCGAAAGCGGAATATATGAAACCAGGCTATCAGTGCAAACCTATGCCAATGCAATGGATGTGGGTGCACCAAGCAACTGGGTCAGGATCATGGACATGTTCGATAACGATCGTGAAACGGTCAAAGCACTTGTAAAAAGCTGCAGCTTTACCGACGAACAGACACTGGAAGCTATAAACACGATTTATAACAACCACAACTATATCGCCTGTCCGCATACCGCTATCGCCTGGCTGGCTCTGGAAAAATACAAGACCGAGAATGAAGGAGATTACACAGGCGTTTTCCTGTCTACGGCACATGCCTGCAAGTTTCCCGATATATTTCCCGAGGCCATTAAAACGCAGATAGAAATACCCGGTCAGGTAAACAGCCTGTTCAGTAAAGAAAAGAAAGCCGAAACGATGGATACCAGCTTTGAATCATTCAAAAGCTATTTAAAAAGCTATTAATTACTTTTTGCTAAAACGCATAATTGCGATATCGCCCATCATGAAATTGAGGGTGGTATCGCTTGTAATGTCGTAATGACTTACCTTCTTCAGCATCTCGGTAAAAGTTGCTTCACCCTCACCCGGGCAGGCCATTTTGGTCATCATCATCGGGCCCGTAAAATTGATGGTCGAGTCGTCGGCCACCAATGCGCCCGAAAAAGAATTACAACTGGTATTTCCGCTAAAGCGCTTCTCTGCCAGATCAAACTTAATTGTCGGTTTTTTTGCCGGATATAAGCCGTTGAATGCGATTCTCGGGCCTGAAATATAATTCAGTTCCCAGGTTCCGCTCAGCCCAGACAGACCACCATTACCTATGGTGCCCGGTTTAATAGTTGTACACGCGCCAAAAGCAACCGTTACAATAAAAGCAAGTATGGTGAGTCTTTTCATGGCAATAGAATTTTGTGAGAAATGAAAGGTACAAAGAGTATTCCAAAATTCACAATGCAGAAATCACTAAAACCTTAAAATATTGCCTTAGCGATCCTCTTTGTAGGCTCAGGGTTACTCATCGTATAGAAATGCAATACGGGCGCACCAACCGTCATCAATTCCCTGCATTGCTGGATCATCCATTCAATACCGACCTCTTTTACCTGTTTTTCATCCTTGCAGGCCTGTACAGCTTCTGTTAGATCTTCAGGCAGGTCTATATGAAATACCTTAGGCAAACTGATCAGTTGTTTAGATGAAGTAATTGGTTTTAAACCTGGTATAATTGGCACATTGATTCCGTTCTCACGGCATTGCTGCACAAAATTCACATATTTGCTGTTGTCAAAAAACATCTGCGTTACGATAAACTCGGCACCCATATCCACTTTTTGCTTCAGGTACTTAAAGTCCGTCTTCAGGTTTGGCGCTTCAAAATGTTTTTCCGGATAACCGGCCACCCCAATACAGAAATCTGTTTTAAATGCAGCGTGATCTTCGTGCAGATATTTTCCGGCGTTCATATCCGTTACCTGTTGCAACAGATCTGTAGCGAATGCATGACCACCGGGAGTTGGGATAAAAGAAGAATCCGCATGGCGGGCATCACCCCTAAGCACCAGCACATTGTCAATACCTAAAAACTGCAGGTCGATCAGGGCATTTTCGGTTTCCTCTTTAGTAAAGCCCCCGCAAATCAGATGTGGTACAGCATCTACCTTATACCTGTTCATGATGGCTGCGCATATGGCAACAGTGCCAGGCCTTTTGCGATAAGAAACCTTTTCCAGCAAGCCATTGCCATGCTGCTTATAAATATAATCTTCCCTATGATACGTTACATCGATAAAAGGAGGGTTAAACTCCATTAAAGGATCTATCGCTTTATATATTTCTTCTATGCTTTTGCCCTTTACAGGAGGCAACAATTCAAAAGAGAACAAGGTTTTACCCTTCGCGTTTTTTATATGGTCTACAATTTTCATGTCCGTTTGTCGGTCTATATTAAGGCAGGTACATCAACTACTGTACTGCCAGGGTATCAAATATTTATTAATAAGCAAGATTAGGGCTTAGCCATCTTTCAACCTCCTCTACAGGCATGTTTTTTCTAACCGCGTAATCGTCAATCTGGTCTTTGGTGATTTTACCCAAACCAAAATACCTCGATTGCGGATGCGCGAAATAGAAACCGCTTACCGCTGCGGTAGGATGCATCGCATAACTCTCGGTCAGGCGCAAACCTATTTTTGCCTCGGCGTCCAGCAGTTCAAATAAAGTGCCCTTTTCCGTATGTTCCGGACAGGCCGGATAACCCGGAGCAGGACGAATACCCACATATTCTTCCTTGATCAGGTCTTCATTGCTCAGCGCCTCATTTTCAGCATAACCCCAGTAATCCTTACGCACCAGTTCGTGCATCTTCTCTGCGAAGGCCTCAGCCAGCCTGTCGGCCAGTGCCTTGGCCATGATGCTGTTGTAGTCGTCATAATTGGCTTCAAATTCCGCGACCAGTTCATCGCAGCCGATGCCTGTGGTCAGTGCAAATCCGCCAAAATAATCTTGTATTCCCGTTTCCTTTTGTGCGATAAAATCAGAAAGCGCGTAATAGGGTTGATCGGCAGTCTTCTCAGCCTGCTGGCGCAGGGTGTGGATTACCACCTCGCTATGCGCATCACCATCCTTCACATCCAATACAATATCATCACCAACTGCATTTGCCGGCCAGAAACCGATCACAGCTTTAGCCGTAA